>JALSMD010000067.1 GCA_026987855.1 Candidatus Falkowiibacteriota bacterium
CAAAGAAAAATGTGTTTTATTAGACGAAGTTTTTTCTTTACCTTGTCCAGCAAAAATTAAGATTTCATCAAAAAAAATTAACATTATTGTTGGCAAAAATAGAAAATTTTAAATATGTCTTTAATAAATAAAGCTTACGAAAAATCTATTCAAGTTTTAGAGCATTGTTCTAAAAAAGAAGGTTTTTATGCTTCTGGTCTTAAAGGAGGATATAGAGCTGTTTGGGCGCGTGATAGTATGATTGCTTCTTTGGGCGCTAGTCTTGTTGGTATAAAATTTAAAAATACTATCAAAAGTAGTTTAGAATTACTATCAAAACATCAATCTGAGTTAGGACAGATCCCTAATTGTATTGGTTCTTATAATATTGAACGTCGTTCAAAAATTACTTTTAATACTATTGACTCCACTCTTTGGTATATTATCGGACATTATAATTATGCCAAAGCTTATAATGATACCAGTCTGCTTGAAAAATACGCTAATAATATCGCACGAGCTATTATTTGGCTTAAATATCAGGATCCTAACGAAGATAAATTATTGACACAACTACCAACAATGGACTGGCAAGACGCTTTCCCTCACAAATATGGACGCACTATTAATACTAATGCTTTATATTATTATGTTTTAAATTTAATAGGCGAGAACAAATTGGCAGAATATATTAAAAACGTCATTAATGGAAAAACACAAAAATATCTTTCTTTGTATGATAAACAAAAAGGGTATTATTTGCCTTGGATTTGGAAAAATCATGATGGAGACAGAGAACAAGGAGAATGGTTTGATTCTTTGGGAAATATTTTGGCAATTGTTTTTAATTTAGCTACACCTAAAATTGCTAGCAATATTTTGTTCTATATTAAAAAGAATAGAATAAATAAACCTTTTGCTTTAAAGGCTATTTGGCCCCCTATTAAAAAAGAAAACAAAGATTGGTTTTCTTATTTTGCCAAGTGTGATGCAAGGCAGCCCTTTCATTATTTAAATGCTGGAGTTTGGCCTTTTATTGGCGGTTTTTATGTTTTAGCTTTAGTAAAAACTAAGAGAAATAAAGAAGCGCAAATAGAATTGGAAAATTTGGCTAAAGCTAATATGCAAAAACTAAATGGTTATGAATTTAATGAGTGGTTAGATGGTCGCAGTGGAAAACCAAAAGGTGAACCATATCAGGCTTGGTCAGCTGGTTCTTATATATTAGCCTATTACGCCACAAAAGGAAAAATATTAATATGATGCTTACAAGAAACAAAAAAGGGACAATGATAGTAAATGTTTTGGTGGCTATTGCTATTATAGCATTTTTGTCTGTAATGGCTATGCCGCGCTTTAAGGATTTTGAAAAAAATTTACAATTAAGTAATGTTACTAGAGATTTAGTAACTGACTTGCGTTATGCTCAACAGCTTACAATTTCAGAACAAATCCCTCATTTTGTTCATTTTGATGATATAAACAATTTATACCAAATATCAAAGTCAGACACAGTTGTCATTGTTATTAAGACTGTTAACCTGCCGCCAGGCATTAGTTTTAAAAGTATTGTTGGCTTTACTGATAATAATGTAGAGTTTAATCCTTACGGCGGAGTAAGCGAATCAGGGACTATTGTATTAACAAATACTAATGGTAAAATTAAAACCATTAATGTTAAACCCTCTGGTTATGTTCAGTTAATTGATTAATTATGAAAAAAAATTTTTTAAAAGAGAAGAATGGTTTTTCTTTAACAGAGATTGTTATATCTATTGCTGTTTTGGGGTTTGTTTTTTTAGGCATTTTTCAATCTTTTCCTTATGCTTTAACTATTATTGAGTCGTCAGAATTTGGAACAGAAGCGGCTTATTTGGCTCAGGCAAAAATAGAAGAGATGCTTCAACTTGAATATGATGATTTGTTAGTGGGAATTGTAGAGCCAAGACATCATTTAGGAACTGTTGGAACATTTTTGTACAATTTTGAAAGGCAAACAGAGGTAGAGTATGTAGACAACAACTTAAACTCTTCAGTTATTGACATTGGTTTAAAAAAAATTACCACCACTGTTTTTTATACTGATCGTATTACCAACAAAGAAAAGTCTTATCAAATTAATATTTTAATAAGCCGTTTAAATTAGCTTAAAATGATAAATAACATGTTTTCTAAATATAAAGGATTTACAGTTATTGAGGTTTTGGTAGCAGCAGTTTTATTTGTTGTTATAGTATTAATAATAGGTTCAGTGTATATCATGTCTCAACGTGTTAATAAGCAGGGGGCTAATATTACAGAATTGGTTCAAAATTCAAGAGTATGTATGGATAGGCTATCTAGAGATTTAAGACAAGCAGTTAATATTGTTACCCCTCTTTCTCCTACAATTCCAGCCACAGAGATTTTTTTTCAAGACGGACACGACCAAGATGAGATTACCTATATCAAATATTATCTCAATGGATCTGATTTAATGAGAGATGAG
>JALSMD010000068.1 GCA_026987855.1 Candidatus Falkowiibacteriota bacterium
ATTTGGAGCTCGTCCCCTACGAAGACTTTTGCAGGATAAAATTGAAAATATTATTGCCAACAAAATTTTAGCGGGAGAATTAGAAAGAAGAGACACTGTAATTATTGATAACGAAGCCAGAGTTATTGTTCAAAAAGCACCAAGGTTATAATTTGATAATTAAAAATGGAGTTATGTTTGATTTGTTTATTATTTTTTGTGTAGTATTTATATTATCCATTTGTTTTTCTTTTTTTATTAAGAAGATTGCTCTTAAATTTAATATCTTAGATAATCCTGATGGGATTTTAAAAAAACATTTAAAGCCAACACCGCTTTTAGGAGGAACAGCTATTTTTTTGTCATTTTTTTTGGGGCTTTTTTTAATACATAAACAATTAGTAGTCGGCGATTTAGAATATTCGCACTGGATAGGAGTATTTGTGGGAGCATGTTTTTTAATGTTAGGAGGTTTTTTAGACGATAGATATAACCTGCATCCCTCTCGTCAAATTATTTTTCCTTTATTAGCAATAATATCTGTCATTTTTGGGGGGGTAGAAATTAGCAAAATTACCAATCCTTTTGGAGGTTTTGTTTTTTTGGATAAATGTTGTTTATTTTCCTTTTTGGGAAATACCTATTCTTTTGTTTCTGCTTTTTTTGTTTTGGTGTGGCTTTTGGGAATGATGTATACCACTAAACTTTTAGATGGGATTGATGGTTTAGTAACAAGTATTACTGCGGTAGGAGCCCTTATTATTTTTCTTTTTACAATGACTACACGTTATTATCAGCCAGATATTGGCCTAGCTTCTTTGGTATTATTAGCTAGTTGTTTGGGTTTTTTGTTATTCAATTGGCACCCAGCAAAAATTTTTTTAGGAGAAGGCGGTTCATTGTTTCTAGGTTATATTTTGGGAGTTTTGGCTGTTATTTCGGGAGGGAAAATTGCTATTGCTTTGTTAGTAATGGGTATACCTATAATGGATGTGTTTTTAATTATTGTCAACAGACTACGTGAAAAGAAAAATCCTTTTTGTTTTGCTGATCGTAAGCATTTACATTTTAAATTGTTGGATTTAGGTATCAGCCAACAAAAAGTAGTAATTTTTTATATAATTGTTTCCTTAATTTTTGGTCTTTCTGCTTTATTTCTACAAAGTTTAGGCAAGTTATTAGCTTTAGGTATTTTAGTGTTAATAATGTTTATAATAGTAGTTTTTTTAAATTATTTAAATAGATTTGAATAATGTAAATTTAATAATATATATAGGCTTTTTGTGTGCGAAATGCGCGTAAATGCGCGAGGATAAATAAGCGGCGCTGTACGCCGCCCATAAAGTGGTTCTTTCAAAGCCTAAAAGTCAGATTCTGGTGCTCCTGTCAGGACTCGAACCCGAAACTCTTGGTCCGAAGCCAAGTGTGATATCCAATTTCACCACAGGAGCAAAGATAAAATATTTGTGTTGCAGATGTATTATTTTTATGTTAACATTATTTTAAAAAAAATCAAGGAGGTATACATAATTAAAACAAATAGTTTAGGTTTTTTAGTGTCTTTTGTCCCTTTGTCGTTTTCTTCGTCGGTGTGGGCAGTTCTGATTGCTTCATTTTTGCATATGTCCAAAGGTTTTATTTTATCTATTTTTCCTTTTTGGTTTCTAGTTAACATTATTTTATGTCTTGTGTTTAATATAAAAAAGTAGTTTTTTGACGACTTTTAAGAGCCCCTTTAAGGTGAAGGGGCTTTCTGTTATAATAAAATTAAATATAAGGTTTATATAATTATTATAGAAATTATTATAGAATGTTAAAATATATTATCTCAATTTACTTATGTGTTTTTCTTTTATTGCCATTTAAAGTTTTAGCCGTTACTTCTTTGGCGACAAGATTATCAGGAAGAATTTTATTAAATGTAGAAGGACATGGTGAAGCTTGGTATGTTTATCCGGTTGATAAAAAAAGATATTATTTGGGTCGTCCTGCTGACGCCTTTAGAATTATGCGCAAACTAGGATTAGGTATAAGTGAACTTGATTTTCAGAAAATAGCGCAGGCTGGTATGCCAGTTACAGGAGATATTGATTTAGCTAGAAGATTATCAGGACGAATTGTTTTACAAGTAGAAAAAAACGGTGAAGCATGGTATATTAATCCCCTTAATCTTAAAAAGTATTATTTGGGCCGTCCTGCTGATGCTTTTAAAATTATGCAAGGACTTGGTTTAGGTATTAGTAGAGAAGATTTGGCGAAAATTCATAAGCCGGGCCTAGAAGAATCCATTAATAAATATAGCCAATATAAACACGCTAAAATAAAAGTTAAAAATTCTTATTTTAGTATTGACATGGTAGAAATAGATTTGTCTAATCCTTGCTTGTCTATTATTACTGAGGCAGCTGATCCTTATCCTGATAGCAATAGTGACAAATATGGAGCAATGTCATTGGCTAAATTTGTAATT
>JALSMD010000069.1 GCA_026987855.1 Candidatus Falkowiibacteriota bacterium
GTTGCGTTAAATCTTGTAGCAGCGTTCAAACTTTCCTGCCAAATAGGTGTTCCACCTGTGGGAACATTATAAAGACGAAAAACAAAATCATAAGTTCCGTCCGCAACACTAGACCCATCTACGTTAGTTACCTTGCCAGAAAAATTTAACAAAGGATTAATTGCTGCTTGAGTGGAATCTTTTGGACAAAACAAAAACACTGCCATCACTAATAGATACGCCAATAATAATATTGATTTTTTTATATAATCAAACATATTACAATATTATCTTAGTTTTCTTAGCCAACCGAATGTATCTTCTAATATTCTCAAAATCATTTGAAAAATTGATTCTTTTTGCTTTGGTGTCATTAAAGTATGTACCCGAGATAAGCTTCTGTTTCCTCCTGAGTCAATACTCTCAACCCGAAAACTGTAAACTGTCCCTGGTTTGAATTTAGTAATAACAACTATATGTTCCCTTGTGTAATCTGTATTTAGTGGGGTCTTGCTAACTAAATCCTTGTCTCCTCTGTGTACTCCTTCCTGATAATAAACTCTAGAGGTAGATGGTTCATTGGTAAGCCAAGAAATAATTGTTTGTATTTTATTGCCCTGATCAATAAAAATAGTAGAATCTGTTTTAATATGGGAAATCTCGGGCGGATAATCATCTTCACTGGTAGAAAATTGGGACAAGACATCAGTAGCTATATTTCCATCTTGGTCCTGACTTTTGATTTCTACTTCATACACTACACCACTTTCAAATTCTTCAACTTTTATTTCATGAACAATAGTATAGTTATTGTCTTTAATAACCTTAGATTCTTCTAAAGATAAAACATTTCCCCGATAAGGGGTGATTTTTACAATAGAATTTGCTGGTTTATTAGTGAGCCAACGAAAAATAGCTGTTTGAGAATCTGTAATTTTGGGCAATAAATTAGTAATCTCTAAATTCTCTAAACGAGTTTTAAAAGTAAAATCTCTGGACTTAGCCATTGGCCCTAGGGGTAATTTGCTGCGCAACTGAAAATGATAAATTGTATTTGGCTTTAAATTAAAAATTTCTACTTTGTGGCTTGTAGTATAATGGTCAAAATCGCCTACTATTTGAATATATGGATCATCTTTATTTGGATCAAATTTATCATCCGGGGCAATAGCTACCAAAGAATTTGCTTCTTTGTCTGTCTGCCAATAAATTGTAACATTATCAGCCTCTAAATCTACTTTGGGTTCTCCCGATAATATAGGCGGTGGTATAAGGTTCAATAAATTATCAATAGAACTTAAATCTCCTGAAATTTTATCATCTAAATAATTTAAAGACACCTCGGGCATCAATTTTTTTAGAATTTCCAAAGCTCTACGAGAAGCCTCAGCAACAATGCTTTCCTTTGTTGGCTCTTCTTTCTCTCTTGTGCTTGTGCCTTCTTTGCCAATCCCCTCCTCTTCGCTTATAGTTTTAAAAACAAAATCATTAGATTGTGATAGATTGCCCCACGAATCACTGCTTAATACCCTAAAATGATATTCTTTTTCTGGTTCTAGATTATTTAAAATAACAATATGTTCGGTGGTCATCTTCCATGATCCATAAGTACTGCCATAATTAGTATCTTTTCCATATTCTACAAAACTAGTAGATTCTTCGTTGGTTTGCCATCTAATTTCTGCTGAATTTGTAGTAATGTTTGTTATTTCTACATTATTGATAATAGGCGCTTCTTTGTCTGTCTTGTCTATAACAATTATCCCTCCTCCACCCCTACTTGCTTCTGTTTCTTCACTAGATAAAGTTGTAAATGAATGAATATCGCTTACACTTTCTCCTCCTCCTAATCGTTCAGATTTCACTCGGTAATAATAGGTTGTATTACTGTCAAGACCGATTAGAACAACGCTGTGGTTAGTGTAATTTTTTATATCTGTTCCCTGTTCCCTACTATTAGACAAATCACTATTTGTGCTATACTCAACAAAAGAATTAGAAATAGCGTCTGTCTCCCAAGTAATCGTTGCTGTAGTATCAGTAATATCAGAATGATTAACATTAGAAATTATTGGTCCATCAAAAGCGTGAAGCACATTCTCAAAAATAATATAATGCTCGCTTCGCATTTCTGCCCTCAAAAAAGAAAAGGGTATTAAAAATAATATCAAAAATAACAAAAAAAAGGCAAAACTAAATTTTTTGTGACTAATTTCTAACATGAGAAAGTCAAAAAATAAGAAACAAAAATTAAAGAAAAATCATTTAAATGTCTTATTTATTTTATTATATCAAATATCAAACAGAATGCCAAAATTTAAATATATTATACCATTTTTTAATATAAAATTCAAATAAAAAAACGGGTTAAAAACCCGTTAAATAAAATTGTTTTTAATGATTTAAAAAGGAATTTTATTTAATTTATCCTTTATAACACTTATAAT
>JALSMD010000070.1 GCA_026987855.1 Candidatus Falkowiibacteriota bacterium
CAATGTCTTCTCTTGTTAAGTCCGCTGCTTTAATAATTTTATTGTAAATACTTTCTCTTATTAAAAAATTCTGCCCAAACCGACGGGCAGGCTTAATTTTGTGTTGGCGGCAAAGAGATCTAGTTAAACGCAACATAAAACATATATTATACAATCCCTAACTTGTAGGCAAATTATGGCTTGCGATAAATGTTGTTTTTGGCTTTTAGTGTTCTTTACTTTATTTTTTAAACCCTGCTATAATATACTTAAAAGCATTAACTAGGCTTTGGATGCGGGAAACGCTCGCTCCCGGGATACCAATTACCCAAGGCATTACATTGGAAGACCCGCCAGCAATATATTGCATGCCGGGACTAGGGTGTGTACCGCCCCCACTATACACAAAACCAACAGGAGCGGCTATAAAAGTGGTGCCATATTGACTTTGTGTGTCTATCTCAATATAGTTTATGCAAGCTGATCCATATACAGATGTAACCATTGGGCAAGAAATCGCACAAGTTGTTGGAGCATTAGCTGGGGTATCTAATACACACGGCTCTCTAACCATAGTAATAGTCCCTCCGTCTTGCCAAGGCATTCCTCCTACTGCTTTAGCTGCTTTCTTATATTCTAAATAATCAAAAATTCCTAACACTAACCAAAATAAACCAGACATAATAAATATTGAAATTATTAAAATAATTCTTCTTTTTGTAGACATATATTTTAAAAACAAAAAACTAAAAGTAAGTATTAAGTCTGTCTTTATTTTTGAAATTCCTACTTTTATTATATCATAAAACAAAACCTTAAAACAATATGTATAAAAAAATTATCACAATTTCATCTCTTTTGCTTTTAATTTTATTATTGCCAGCTAATGCCCAAGTTGATTTGGGAAAAAAATTATCTGGTTATATTCTTCTTCAAGTAGAAAATCATGGCGAAGCTTGGTACCTTAATCCACAAGATCATAAAAGATATTATTTAGGGAAGCCCTTAGACGCATTTAATATAATGAGGCAATTTGGAATTGGAATTACTAATGAAAACTTAAACAAAATTCCAATTGGGTTAATTCCTTATAAATGTTCCGATAGTGATGGCGACGGTCTTTGTAATAATTTGGAAGCTGCCTTAGGAACTAATCCACACAAAATTGACTCTGATGATGATGGTTATGACGACAAAGAAGAAATAGTCAACAACTACAATCCTCTAGGCAAAAACAAAATGAATATAGACAAAAATTTTGTTCAAAATAATATTGGAAAAATTCTCCTACAAACTGAAAAAAATGGAGAGGCTTGGTATTTAAATCCAAAAGACCAAAAAAGATATTATCTTGGACGCCCCTTAGACGCTTTTATGGTAATGCGTTTTTTGAGTTTGGGCATTAGTAATAATGACTTAGACAAAATAACAATTGGCACTATCAACAACCCAAATAATACTAATGATTCCCAGAATCAAGATTGTGATTGTGGTACTGAAAATACCAATACTTATACCATAATATCAAATGCTGCTAGCGCTATTCGTGCTGGCAACACTCAAAAAGCATTATCTTATTTTGTATCAGAAATACAACCTGCTGTAAAATATACATTAGACTTCCTTGATAATAATGGTCGATTATTGCTTGGCAATATTATCTCCAGCGCCAAACTAACACACACAAACAATGAACAAAAAATTTATTCAACCGAAGTTTATTTTAATAATGAAAAGATAAAAGTAAATTTTATTGTTGAAAAGCAACCAAATGGAAAATGGCTGTTGACTAATTTATAAACTAACCAAACGACGCTAGAACCATTTTAAACACGAATTTATCCTATATAATCCTAATAACAAAAATATATACAATTGAAAAAATTATTATTTGTGTTATAATAAAAAAAGTTTATAAATAAGTGCAGGGGCGCATAGCTCAGTTGGTTAGAGCGCTACGTTGACATCGTAGAGGTCTCCCGTTCGAGTCGGGATGCGCCCACAAAAAAACGGCTCCAAACGAGCCGTTTTTTATTGCAAAACAAAATAAAATTTTAAATTTTTTTAGGAGAAAAGGAATTAATAATGCTTATTATATCTTCCTTTTTAAATACTTGGAAAATAAACAGAAGCAAAAAATAAAAAATGCCAGAAATTAAAATAACTATTAAAATGTTTAAAAACTCTTTTAAATAAAAAGTTAAAATGCCCATTATAAAGGCGCTTAAACAAGATTTAATAAATACTCTTAATATTTTTAAAACATTGTATTTTATTATTCTTGGCACCCAATACATTCCTAAAACAAACATTAAAAAATTGCTTAAAACAACTGTAATACTAGCGCCTATTGCGCCATTATTAAAATTATCCTGACAAAAAGGAATTAAAATTAAGTTTAAAATAACACTAAACACTAAAACAATTCCCATGTTTCTTGTATTAATATGTTGTTTGTCACAAGCATTTAACAAAGCTCCTATGGGAAAATTTAAAAAAATAAACAGAAGAGATAATATTGAAATACGCAAAAGCAAAATTGACTGACTAAAGTCTTGCTTAAAAATAATTACTATTTTATCGCTCAAGGCAATTAACCCTATTATAATAGGAAGAGAGATGATAATGAGATAATTTATAGCTCTTTCAAAGGTAATTGCCAATTGCTGTCGATTGTGACTCCAATAAGCGGCAAAAGCCGGATACAAAGAAGCAATAAAAGCCATAGGCAAAAATTGTAAAGCAAATACTATCTTAAAAGCTATCTGATATAAACCAACATACTTATCTCCAGCTAAAACAGACAAAAGCACAGAATCAAAATAAGTATATATTCTTTGAAAAATAGCAAAAACAGCAAAGGGAATGCTTAACAAAAACAAAGAGCGAGCCGCTTGATAATCAAAAAGTGGTTTTATTTTGATGCCAAATTTCTTATACACTAAAAAGGAGGAATACAAAAAATTAAATGAACTAGCTAACACTAAAACGCTCATTAGGCAGCGTAAACCCGCTCCTTGCCGCATTAAAGCAAAGCCCCCTCCCAAAACAATTAACTGAAAAACAAAAGACGCAATACTTTCAAATTTTAAATTATGAAAACCCCTTAAAATAGCAAAAAATGACAAGGTAAATGAGTCTAAAATCATACTAACTGAGGAGATATAAACTAAATGTTTATTTAGATCAGGGTAATCCATTATATTTATTAAAAAAAATACTACTAAAAACGACAAAAAAGCTAACGGAATTTTTAGAGACAAAACCGTTGACAAAATATTCTGTACTAATTCCCTGTGGTTCTTGCTACTATAATTATTAGCCAACAAAGAATCTTCTCTTTTTGCTACTTCTCTTGTTAAGACATTAGAAATGCCTAGATCAATAAAAATAGCAAAAATTGTTGTAAAAGAAATGGCAAAATAATATTTACCTAAATTTTCCGGTCCTAAATATCTTGCTAATAAAGTAAAATAAACAAAGGAAATAACTTTTTGGCCAACCAAAGCTAAAGTAAAATATGATGTATTTTTAGCAATATTCTCTATTTTGAAAGACATATATTATTTATAAAACCCTGTCCCTTAATAAGGAACAGGGCAAAAATGAAGAATAAAAATGAAGAACAAATAAGAAATTATATAAATAAAAATATAATTAAAATTAAAAATTCATTTAGATCTAGTTTTATTTCTTTATTTCAATATGTACCCTGTCTACTAAATTAGGGACAGTTTTAATAAAAGAGGGGTAAAATTTAATCTCAAAGCCAGCAATGTCTGGTAAGCCAGACAAATAAGCTTCTAGTTGCTCCTTGTTCAGTCCTAATATTTTATTTACATCAACTATGTCTACATTATCCTTTAAACTTACTCTGCCCTCAAAAACAGCATTAATAGAAGCCACACCATCTTCACAGTCACAGCCATTTAAACTATAAATAATATTATTTTCATCAAATTCAATTAGTTCTTTATTAGATGGTAAAGAAGAAATAAATTTTTGCTTTGCTAAATGGGCTGCTTCTTTGCTTTTAAATCCCACTAAAATAATTTTTGCCTTAATCTCTGCGGGAAACTCTTCAACCTCATCGCCCTTTTTAGCATCAATGTTAATTTTTACTGAATTTTCATCTATGTCATAAATCAACTGATCATACTCCTGATAAATATCACTAATTTTTTCTTTTGCTTTGCTTAATAATTTTTGTTTTAAATCGCGAGTGGTATTTTCAATGTCAACATCTTGGATATACTTTTTTACTTTCTGTTTATATTTAGTAGGCTCTTTACTTACTGCATAAATTTTATCTTGTAATCCTGCCCAAAGGCCTGGAATAATAAATTTTGTTGGTCCTATAACCATATCTTCACTCGGTTCATCAGCATAAATTTCTACCTCTACTTCTCCGCCTGCCGGCACATTAACAGTTTTTTTAATTCTAAATAATTTATTATCCGGGGTTAAAAGGCGAGTGGTAGCTACTAGTGGCTGATTTTTGTAATAATTATTAATAATTACTGCCTTACCTACTACTTCTTCGCCGATCACGTTCTCTCCTGTGGCTGGATAAGTATCTGAATAGGTTAATTCTATTTCTTTTACTACTCCTGTAATAGCAGCCCCCGACTTTTTATAATCTTTATTTTTATCATAAACATCAAAGATCAAATTGTTAGTAATTCTTTCCTGATTTGGAATTAAAACAATAGAAACCTTTACAAAAGAAAAATAAAAAATAACACCTAATAAAATTAATGTTAAGAATATGAAAGAAAAAGCAATCCGCCGATATAATCTTATAGAATATTTATTGTGCAACTCATCCTCACCCTTAGATTCATTATCAAAAGAAATCTCCTTTTTTTCCTTTTCCTTCAAGGTAATTATATTTTCTTCTCTAACACTTTTATCAATTTGACTTTCAGTGGAATTGTCTTTATCCTCGTTTATCTCGTTTTCTTTGTTATCTTCAATAATTTTAATAATTCTTGCTTTTTGTTGCTCTAATTCGCCTTTTAACTCTTTTTTTGACTCTTTTCTATTGTTGTCATCTTTTATCTTGATAGCTGTTTTTTTCTTAGTTTTGCTAGACTTTGTTTTGCTGTTTCTTTTTTTGGCGCTTGCCTTCTTTTTCTTTTTAGGTTCTTCTTGCTCTTCTTCTTGAATTGTGATTTTTATAGGCATAATTTTATTCACAATTTATATTTTCTATAATTTTACTATAACAAATTTTACTATTTTTGTCTAATCGTCTTTTATTTCTACAAGATGGGAAAAATCTTTTTTTAAGAGAGAAGCTACCTGTTTATTATCAACTTTAAAAGCTGTTTCAATTATATTGACTTTGCCATTAATATTAGTTTTGATATAAACCTTAGAACTGCCAGGAAAACATAAAAACGCTTTTTTTATATCATTTAATTCTTGTGAATTTAACTCTTTTTTAAAGATAAGCTTTAATGGTTTTGTATTGTTAACTAATTTTAAATTATTTGGGCTGTAATTTTTAATTTTCTGTTTAAACTCCTCTATTGATTGGACAAGATTTTCTAAAGACAAAGCAATAGCTGTATTAGCTAAAATTTTTGCTTCATTGTCTTTAAATGACATTCTGCCATGACACAAGACAGCTTTGCCTTCCTCCCATACAAAGTTTGTTTCTTTTAGTAAGCTGGGGAATACTAAAATTTCAGTATTGCCTGTAGTATCTTCTATTTTCACAAAAAGCATTGAATCGTTTTTTCTGGTAAGTATTTTTTTAATATTAATAATAATACCTGCCACATTAACTAAATCATCAGTCTTAAATTGGGATAAATAGGATAAAGAAACTAAATCTACTTTACCCTCTAAATGCTTTTTATAATCTAGGAAAGGATGTTCAGTAATATAAAGGCCTAACAACTCTTTTTCCCAGGCTAATTTTTCCTGTCGACTTGCCGCCGGATAAGAATCTAATTTAATTTTACGTGTTAAATTAGTCGTCCCTCCAAAAAGATTTCCCTGCTTATTATTCTGTTCTTCAGTAACTTCCTTATTAAATTTCAACATATTTTCAATATTTCCCAACAATTGCCCTCTTTCACCAAAAATATCCATAGCGCCACTTTTAATTAAGCTTTCTAATGATTTTTTATTTAAATCTTTATCTATCACTCTAGTTAAAAAATCATTTAAATCTTTAAATGGTCCATTCTTTTTTCGTTCCTTAATAATAACATTAACAATATTTTCGCCAATATTTTTAATAGCCTTCAATCCAAAACGAATAGTTTTAATGTCTTCATCTTTGACGGCTGTCTTATTGTTTTCTGTTCCACTGGTCACCACTGTAAAAGAATCAAAAGATTGGTTTATGTCTGGCTGTTTTACTTCAATACCAATTTTGCGACACTCTTCAATTTCAGTTGCAATACGATCTGTATTCTGTTGATTAGCAGTTAAAAGCGCGGCAATAAACTCGGTTGGCCAATGCGCCTTTAAATAAGCCGTCTGATAACCAATCAAGGCGTAACAGGCTGCATGACTTCTGTTAAAACCATATCCAGCAAAAGGCTCAATAAATGAAAATATCTTTTTGGCTAACTGTGCTGAAATACCATTTTTAACGCATCCCTCAATAAACTTCTCTTTCTGTTCAGCCAAAAGTTTTGGTATTTTTTTTCCTACTGCTTTACGCAGGACATCAGCCTCGGCCATTGTAAATCCAGCCAAATCTCGCGCCATTTGCATTACTTGCTCTTGATAAATTGCCACGCCATAAGTGGGAGCTAAAATCGGTTCTAGTTTAGGGTGAAGATAAGTAGGTTTCTTCTTTCCATGTTTGCCGGCAATATAGTCTGGTATCCATTCCATAGGTCCAGGGCGATATAAAGCTACCATAGCAATAATATCCTCAAATTCAGTTGGTTTTAGTTCACGCAAATAACGACGCATTCCGCTAGATTCAAATTGAAATACTCCTGTTGTCTCTCCTCTTTGAAATAATTCATAAGTTTTTTTATCATTTAAGGGAATTTTATCTATATCTATTTTTATTCCTCGTGTTTTTTTAATAATTTTAATAGCCGACTCTATAATAGAAAGATTTTTAAGTCCCAAAAAGTCCATTTTAAGAAGACCTAAACTTTCAATTGGATGTAAGGAATATTGCGACACTATGGTGCGATCAGAAGAAGAGGCATATTGTAAGGGAACATAATTAGTTAAAGAATCTTTTGTAATCAAAACCCCACAAGCATGAGTGGAGGCGTGGCGGGCTACTCCCTCTAAACGACGGGCATAATCAAGAATTTTTCGAGCAGCATCTTCTTTTTTGTAAATTTCTTTAAGTTCCGGTATATTTTCTATTGCTTCATCAACCTTAGAAAACATTGGAATCATTTTAGCTAATTTATCACAATAATCATAGGAGTAACCCAAGACACGGCCAACATCTCTAACAGCTGCTCTTGCTGCCATTGTTCCAAAAGTAATAATTTGGGCAACATGATCTTTGCCGTATTTATTCTCTACATAACGGATAACATCATCACGCCTAACATCAGCAAAATCCATATCAATATCTGGCATAGAAACACGGTCCGGATTCAAAAATCTTTCAAAAAGTAACCCATATTTAAGCGGATCAATGTTAGTAATACCAATTAAATAACAAACTAATGATCCAGCCGCCGAACCACGTCCCGGCCCAACCACTATTCCATTATTTTTTGCCCAATTAACAAAATCAGCAACAATCAAAAAATAAGATGGCCAACCCATTTTTTTGATAACAGATAACTCATAGTCCATCCTTTCCCTAACTTTTTTATCTGCCTTCTCATAATCTTTGCCATACCTTTTCTTTAGTCCATCCAAACATAGCTTTCTTAAATAAGAATTCCCATCAAAACCTTTTGGGACCTCAAAATACGGTAACTGTATTTTACCAAGCTCAATTTCAACATTACATTTCCGAGCAACCTCAAGAGTGTTCTCAATCGCCTCTGGCACATCGCGAAAAAGTTCTATCATCTCATCTGCGCTACGCATTGAATAGTCACTATCAAGCATATTCATTCTATCGGCATCATCTTTCTTTTTTTTGTTTTGCAAGCAAAGCAAAATATCCTGTGCTTCGGCATCCTCCTTTCTTAAATAATGAATGTCATTAGTAGCAATTAAAGGAATATTAAGCTCACGAGAAAATTTAATAAGTATCTCATTAACCTTTTTTTGGCCAGACAAATTGTAATGGGGCATTATTTCTAAATAAAAATTGCCCTTGCCGAAAACATTCTCATACTCTAAAATCCTTTGGCGAGCCTTTTCCAGTTTATCGGCTAAAATTAAACGGGGTATTTCTCCTCCCAAACAAGCTGAGGATCCTATTAAACCTCCCCTGTATTTTTTTAAAACCTCCCAATCAATGCGTGGCTTATAGTAAAACCCTTCTAAATGGGCAATAGTTGTTAATTTAATTAAATTTTTATACCCTTCGTTGTTGCGAGCTAAAAGCAGAAGGTGGTAGTAGTTTTTTTCATCAGATTTATTTTTGTCAAATCTTGATTTTGGCGCTAAATAGGCTTCTACGCCGATAATTGGCTTTATACCCTCTTTTTTACATTTTTGGTAAAACTCAATAACGCCGTACATTACGCCATGGTCAGTCAAAGCTAAAGCAGGCGCTCCATCTTTTTTGGCCGCTTTTACTAACTCATCAATTTTTGCCAAACCATCTAATAAGGAATAATGGCTATGAGTATGAAGGTGAACGAATTTCATAAATAAACTTTATAAATTTAAATTTACACAACAAATACTAAGTGATACTTGAATCACATAAAATTGGTAACAATAACAAAATCTATTAAGGTCTATCTCTTTCTCTAGTATATAATTTTGTTTTAAAGATTAACTCTAAAACAATTATAAATTATACGAACTATATATGTATCTTTTTTATAAATATAGTATATTACTAATCTTTTGGCAAATAAAAGAGCCTGAAAATCAGGCTCAATATTAACAAACTAATTTGTTTCAGAAAACCAGGTGAGACTTAAAGCAAAAAATATTAAACCGCTGATAAAAGATATGTTATTAACAGACCCGGGCTGAACAACAGAAGTGGTAAATTTGAGTAAAATAGTGGTTAACAATATCAAGGTGGTGCCCAACATCCCTAATAAAGGCACCTTTACTCCAAAAATTAATAACAAGTTATAGGATATTAAAAAAAATATAGATACAGCTATAAGGGTCTCAATTAAACAAGGCAGCCAATCACATAAATAAATATATTTTCCTTCCTTATACCCATAATTATACAAACCTACAAACATAATTATCCAGCATATCAAAGCCAAAAGACCAAATATACGATCATAAATTGATGATTGTTTTATCATTGCTATTTCCCTCCCTTTGCTATTTTTTTAAAGATCGTTTTACATTTCTTCTAGGCACTCTATGCCTAGCAACTCTAAACCATTGCCTACTACTTGCTTAATTGATTTTATTAAAAATAATCTAAAATTTCTTTCTTTGTTCACATCTAAAATTCTTACTTGATGATAATAATCATTAAAAACACGTGCTAAATCAAATAAATATTTAGCAATTTCACTAGGATTGTAATTTTTAGTCGCTTTTTTTACTACTTCTGGATATTTGGCTAACATCATCACAAGGCAATGCTCTTTTTCATTTAATTGAGGTGTTTCTTCAATACATGATATTTTTTGATTATTTGCTTTTCTCAAGATACTACTAATTCGAGCAAATGTATATTCTAAATAAGCAATCGTAAAACCGTCTAAACTTAAAGCTTTATTTATATCAAAAGTAATTATTTGGTCAGCGCCAACTTTTAACATTTCAAATTTTATTGTCCCTACACTTAAAACATTAACCACTTTTTCTATCTTTTCTTGTGGCCAATCAGGATGTCTGGAGTGGGTTTCTTTATAAATTTTTTCTCTAAGTTTACAATTCAAATCTTCATAAGTAATTATATTACCTGTTCTTGATGATATCATACCGTCTGGCAATTTTACAAAATCATAAGCCAAATGTATCATCTTCTGTTTATATCCTAAAAGTTCTAATACTTTAAATAATTGTTTAAAATACAATGTTTGACGATTGTCAACTACATAAATAGAAGTATCCAAATTATATTTTTCAAGCTTTTCCTGCGCCAAAGGAATGTCAGCTACCGGATAAAGAGCAGTGCCATCTGAACGTAAAATAACTAAAATACCCAAACCATATTTTTCTAAATTAGCAATAACCGCCCCTTTACTTCTTTCAAAAATTCCTCTGTCTAACAAATCTTCAATCATTTCAAGTCCTCTATCAATAAATTCACTTTCATAAAAAATGTGTTCAAAAGTTATATTCATCTCTTTATAAATTCTATTAAATTGTTCAATACTCCATTTTCTTGTCTTTTTCCATAATTTGTATTCTTGTCCTTGGCGGCTTTCAATTTTTTTCATTAGAAAGTTAACAACTTCCTTAAAATGCGGTTGTTCTTTTAGTTTTCTGGTTGCTTCCACATAAAGATTACCCAAAAACTCTCCTTTGTTCTCAATTCTACTAATATCTTTACCGCTTTTTTGAAACTCACTAAAAGCCCACAAAGTTTTTGCTACATGAATTCCAAAATCATTAATGTAAGACACGGGGATAACATTATAACCAGATATTGCTAAAAGTTTACACACAG
The DNA here is from genome assembly GCA_026987855.1 of Candidatus Falkowiibacteriota bacterium. GTDB lineage: Bacteria > Patescibacteriota > Patescibacteriia > Patescibacteriales > JALSMD01 > JALSMD01. The sequence goes on from JALSMD010000070.1 coordinate 10,697, forward strand.
AATCTCCATAACATAAATTTCGTAAGTGACCAATATGATATTGTTTGTGAGTATTAACATTAGAATACTCCACCATCACTCTTTTTTTATTTCCTAAATGACTTCTGCCGTATTTATCTTTTTTTTCAAAAATTTCTTCTAAAACTTTGGATAAAATTTTATCACTAAACTTAAGATTCAAATATGGCCCAGCAACCTGCAATGAAAAATCATTATTTGAAAAAATGCCTAATTCTTTTAATAAAAATTCGGCTGTTTCATGCGGATTTTTTTTGAGTTGTTTAGCCAAAGAAAAACAAGGCAAACTTAAATCTCCCATCTCGCTTGCAGGAGGGTAAGTTAGCATTGACTCATCTGCTATATCGTCTCCTAATATTTCATTAATTTTTTCTATGATAAATTTTTTCTTTTTTTCTAAAAAATACATAAAAATTTGTTATTGTATTTTTATATTATTATATAATGCTCCAAAAAATATATCAAATAAACACTATTAAAAAAGACCCATTAAAATGGGCCTTTTTTTATTCTTTTTTTATTCTTTAATTAATTTTATAAATATAGCTAATAATGACAAAACGATGCTTTGTAACAACCAGAATAGATTACTAATATTCATCACCGGTTCTGTGTTTATATATACAACATTCAATAATAACAATAAAAACACTGCTAAGATTATAGATATATCTAGCTTACTATTAATCTTATTAAAAAAAATCAAATAATTTACTCTAAGCATACATCCGGCTATCATCAGCCAGAGCAGGAGATTTAAAAAGTAGGTAAAATTTAAAGGGCTAAAAACCAACATTAATGTAGACATAACTGCCAACATCCTTACCAACAACAATTCTCTTTTTGTCATTATTTCCTCCTTTTATTTTGATTTAACTTTTATAAAAAATTTTTTTCCTCTCTGTACAATAATACTATCATCTATTTTTACTATTTTGTCAATACTATCTACGATATCACCATTTATTTTCACCCCTCTCTGTTTAACAAGTCTTTTTGCCTCACTTCTACTTTCTGCTAAATCAGTTTCTAATAATAGGTCTATAATATTTATTTCGCTCTTTTTAAGCGTCTTTTCTGTTATTTCTTTTGGTATACGCTTTTGTTGAAAAGTCTTAACAAAATATTCTTGAGCGTCTTGAGCTTCTTTCTCTCCGTGAATAGCCTTAGTAATTTCAAATGCCAGTTTCATTTTTAAATCACGCGGATTTACTTTTTCCTCTTTTAGTTGTTGTTTAATTTTTTTAACATCTTCCATTGGCACGTTTGTGCACAACTCAAAAGCAATAGGAATAATACTATCATTCCAGCTCATTACTCTACCATAAATATCACGTGCCTCTTGATCAAGAAATACAGCATTTCCTTCGCTTTTACCCATTTTTTTGCCACTATCATCAGCTAACAACTTCATCGTTAATACAAATTTTTCTTTTTTCTTTATGGCTTTCATTAAATCACGGCCGCACATCATATTAAACATCTGGTCATTGCCACCTATCTCTAAATCAACATTTAAAGCTACGCTATCATAGGCTTGAGCCAATGGATACAAGAACTCATGCAAATGAATTGGCCTGCCTTCACGCAGTCTCTCTTGAAACATATCTCTTTGTATCATTTGCTGAACAGTAAAATTAGCGCTTAATTCAATTAAATCACGAAAATTTAAATTATCAAGCCAAGCACTATTGTATTTTACCTCTGCTTTATTCTCGCCTTCAAAATCCAAAAAACAAGAGGCTTGTTTTGTATATAAACGACTATTAGCTAAAACTTCTTCTCTGGACAATTGCTTTCTAGTCGCTTTTTTGTCAGTAGGATCTCCAATCATTCCTGTAAAATCTCCTATTAAAAAAATAATCTTATGTCCTAATTTTTGAAATTGGGCTAATTTATTGACCAAAATGGCATTACCAATATGTAGTGAGGGGGCGCTTGGATCGAAGCCAGCATAAATTGTTAGTTGTTCACCGCTTAACAACTTTTTTTCCAGGCTTTCTCGGTTAGGATAAATAATCTCTACTCCCCTTTCTAAGACTTCTTTTATTTTCTCTTTATTAGTGTCAATTTTGGACATAATTTTTAATGTAAATAATATTTTGAAATTTAAAAAATAAGAGATATAACACTTGTTTATAAACTTTATGACAATTTTGTGGCTTTAATGTATCCATTTTCGCGCAAAAATTTTAAAACCTTAGATACACTTTCGTCTAAACTTAACTTATGGGCAGGTAAATGAATGTGGGGGTTGCTTGGCTCTTCATAAATATCAGAAATGCCGGTAAAAAAATTTACTTCGCCTGCCCTTGCCTTACGATATAATCCCTTAGGATCTCTTGCCTCGCAAACGCAGAGAGGTGTACTAACAAAAACTTCTATATAGTTCCTGAGTTGGCTTCGTGCCCATTCTCTATGTCTTTGGTAAGGCGTAATAAAACTAGCAATTACACTTATGCCATTGTCTTGATATTTTTTAGCTAAATTTATAGCTAACTGGATGTTCAAATCTCTTTCTTGGGGAGAAAAACCCAATTTAATAGGCGAAAATCTTCTTACTTCATCTCCATCTAAATGATGGATTAAATGATCTAATTGAATAATTTCTTGATAAAGCCTTTTGGCAATAGTAGTCTTTCCGGCAGCTGATAAACCAGTGAGCCACAAAACAAAATTCTTTTCCATATCTCCTTAAAACAATACACAGCTCTTTTAAGCTGTGTATTGTAAATTTAATCTAAAATAAAATTAGCCTGATATTATTTTTCTAACAATTTCCTGAACCTTAGCGCCATCTGCTTTTCCTTTTAGCTTGGGCATTATCATTCCCATAATACGACCAAAATCTTTTGGTGATACCTCTCCTAACGAAGAAATAACTTCTTTGATAATTTTTTCTATCTCTTCTTCGCTTAACTGTTTGGGTAAATACTTTTCTAAAATTTTAATTTCTTCTTCCTCTTTTTTAACCAAGTCTACTCTTTCCGCTTTGCTATAAGCTTCTATAGAATCTTTCCTTTTCTTTATTTCACTAGCAACTACTTCTATTATTTGTTCATCGCTTAATTCAACATTATCTCCTTTTCGCAAAGAAATCTCTTTGTTGCGCAGAGCGCTAATTAACATACGCAAAACCTCCGCAAGCTCTTTATTTTTAGCTTGCATTGCCTTTTTTAAATCATCTTTAATTCTTGTTAACAACATATTACCATTTACCATCTTCTTATCGGCTCTTCTTTAAGTTTGCCGATCTTTTTTAAATATTCTCTTCTTTCCCGTAACTTTTTGCTTACTAGAGCATATTCTTTCTGCTCTCTTTTTGTTCGTCTAGGATAGTGAAACATTCTTTGTCTAGCTTCTTGTAGCTTTTTACTTCGTTGTAAATATTTATTAAACCTTCTTAAAAAATTCTCAAAACTTTCACCTTCTTTTCTTTTGAATTCTACCATTTTTTCACCTTCCTTTCTAGTTTTATATAATCAATTTTTATTACAAATAACATAAGAGGCGTTTTTATATTACACTATTTTTTTTCATTATGCAACCTTTTTTCAATTTCACTGCTAATTTTCTTATAATCAATCACCTCTTGAACTCCAGAATCCATATCTCGGATTAAAATGGTCTCATCTAATAATTCTTTTTGGCCTAAAATCAAACACAATTTTGCGCCGATGCGATTAGCTTCTTCTAATTGCTGTTTAAGACTATCTTTTGTAAAAGATTGCCTAACATTAAAACCAGCTCTTCTTAATTCTTCAAACAACATCATTGCTTTTCTTCTTGCCTGATCTCCTAGTTGGGCTACAAAAACAATGTCTTTCTCTCTTGTCTCTAATGGTATATTCTTTTCCTTTATTTTTAAAATTGTTCTTTCTATGCCAATACCAAATCCGCAAGCTGGTGTAGGACGTCCTCCCATAAATTCAACTAAATCATCATATCTGCCTCCTCCCCCTAAGGATATCTGTCTCTTTACTTCTTTTTCATCATCAATAATTGGTGTTATCTCAAAAACGGTTTTTGTATAATAATCAAGCCCTCGTACTAAAAATGGGTTTAAATTATATGGGACATCTAATTCATCTAAATATTCTAATACTCTAATAAAATGTTGGCGACATTCTTCACAGAGCATATCCACAATTTGCGGCGCCCCTTCTCTTACTTTTATACAAGATTGCTCTTTACAATCAAGCAACCTCAAAGGATTTTTTGTTAACCGTTTTTTACAATCCTTACAAAGTTTACTTCTCTTTCCTCTTTCTTTATAAAAAGACAATAATTTTTTAACATATTCTCCTCTACATTCCTTGCAGCCTATGCTATTAATTTGAATCTGAACATCAATTTGCAATTCCCTAAAAAAGTTGTAAGCAATACTAATTAATTGTGCGTCGGCTACTGGACTAGCTTCTCCGAACATTTCTAAATCAAATTGGGTGTGTTGCCTCAAACGGCCTGACTGAGGTTTTTCGTGTCTAAATAATGGCCCTAGGAAAAACATCTTTACAGGTTGAGGTAAATTAAACATACCATGCTCAATGTATGCTCTTACTAAGCTGGGGGTAGCCTCGGGCCTTAAAGCGACTCTTTCTTTGTTTTTGTCAATAAAAACATACATCTCTTTAGAAACAATATCACTTGTTTTTCCGCTTGATCTTTCATATAATTCAGCTTTTTCTAAAATTGGTGTTTCTATTCTTTTAAAGCTATATATCTTGGCCAAATCATTAGCTTTTTTGATTACTAATTCCCAATATCTGTAATCATCAAATAAAACATCTTTCATTCCTCTTAAACGAGAAAATGGTTTTGTCTTTTTTTCTTTTTTAGTTTTATTGACTTTTGCTTTTTTGTTTGCTTTTCTTGGCATATATTATTTGTTTATAAATTATCAAATTTATAATCATAGGTAGGCGCTTCAAAGACATTGATTCTATTAAATGGCCACCCTCGAAACAAAACACGCCCAATAATAAAACTTTTATTAACTGGTCCAAAACTACGTGAATCTTTGGAAGAATTACGATTATCTCCTAAAACATAGTACTCACCTTTACCTAAGGCAATGATATCACTGTTTAAACTATAAGTTTTTGTTCCTGGAGCTAAATAATCTTCCTTTAACACTATACCATCTGGGTGTTCATCGTTATAAATAATCACCTGACCATCTTTTATTTGGATTTTTTCTCCTGGCAAACCAATAATTCTTTTTATAAAATATTCTTGTGGATTTCTTGGATAACGAAAAACAATAATATCTCCTCTTTTTGGTTTATTAAATCTATAAGTAATTTCATCAATAATCAGATATTCATGATCGTAAAAATTTGGTTCCATAGAAGCCCCTTTAACATAAAAAGGTTGTATTAAAAAATA
>JALSMD010000071.1 GCA_026987855.1 Candidatus Falkowiibacteriota bacterium
ATGTTTAATTGTTTTTTTAATTCTTTAATAGTTTCTTTGTCTAAATTATAACTTTGAATACAATTGGTACAGATTTTACGTACTAAACGTTGAGCAATTATGATATTAAAAGTAGAGGCAATTAAAAATGTTGGCACTCCCATTTCGGCTAGACGAGGCATGGTAGTAGGCGCGTCATTAGTGTGAATAGTAGATAAAACAAGGTGCCCTGTCATAGCTGCGTGAATAGCAATTTCAGCTGTTTCTGTGTCACGAATTTCTCCTACCATGATAATATCTGGATCTTGACGCAACAGAGCGCGTAAACCAGCCGCAAACGTGAATCCTATTTTAGCATTTACTTGAGATTGGTTAACATGTGGCATTCTATATTCAATAGGGTCCTCAATAGTGGAAATGTTTACTTGTGGAGTATTAAGCATATTTAAAATTGTATAAAGAGTAGTGGTTTTTCCAGAACCTGTTGGACCTGTTACTAAGATAATACCATGAGGTTTTGAGATGTTCCGTTTTACCACTTCTAGAACTCGTTTTTGAAATCCTAGTTGTTCTAGTGTTAAAACTTGTGCCTTTTCGTTTAAAAGGCGCATCACAATTTTTTCCCCATCAAAAGTGGGGATAATTGAAACACGAAAAGACACCTTATATTCATTAGTAGTAATTTTAAAGCGACCATCTTGTGGTAAGCGGTGTTCATCTACTTTAAGATTGGCTAAAATTTTAATACGAGCAATAATACCTGATTGGACACTTTTAGGTAAAACCATGACATTATGTAAAATTCCATCTATACGATAACGAACAAGCACATCCTTTTCCTCAGGTTCAATATGAATGTCACTAGCTCCTTCCATAATAGCGTATTCTAATAAAGTATCCACTATCCTTACTACCGGAATATCCTCAGCTAATTTTTTTAAATTTTGTTTGTTTTCATTATTTTTATTTTCATCTTCTGAACTTGATAAATATTTAAATTCAGCTTTAAGGCTTTTGTGGTATTGTTTCAGGGCCTCTTTTATGCTGTCAGGAGTAGTAATGTAGACTTTTATATCAAGACCAGTTTTTTTTCTGATAAATTCAAATATTTCTAAGTTTTCCGGATCTAATGTTGCTATCTTTAATTCTTTGTTGTTGCCATCAAAAGCAATTATGTTATGAGTAGAAGCTATTGGTTCAGGGATAGTGAATAGTATGTCCTTTCTAATATTTACATTTTTAAGGTTGATAAAGGGGACTTTGAAGTAGTTAGCCGCATTTTCGTATAATATGGTAGGAGTAATTATTTTTTTTTCTATTAAGTAATTTTCTAACTTTTTTCCTAAGCTAGCAGCCTCTTTAGCAAATTTATCAAATTCTTCTCCTTTAAGGATGTCGGCTTTTTCTAGTATTTTTTTAAGAAGTTTGTCATTAAACATAAATAAAAAACACTTTATTTATATATGTTAATTATAACACAAAATTATAAAATAGGAAAATTAAAAAATTTTAAAATTATTAAAAAGAATTGAAATTTATATAAATAATATGTTAAAGTAGATATATAATAATTTTATATAAATATGCTTAGTTTATCATCTTTTATAGATAAAATTTATTTATTAGTTAGAGATATTAGTGATGCGTTTGAGCATTTATGGGCTCTTTTTTATGTAAAAATATATTTATTAATTATTTTATTAACTAATATATTAAATTGGTCATTGGTTTATTGGGTTGTAGGCAAAATTAGCAATTCTTACGATGATATTATTATTTTGCATTATAATGTTGATTTTGGCGTTAGTTTAATTAAGAAAGTTGGCTGGTTTTATGTTATTCCTTTATTAGGAAGCATAATATCAATAATTAATTTTTTGCTTTTAATTTTTGTCTATAACCATAAAGATAGAAAATTTATTGCTCATTTATTATTTAGTACGACGATCTTAGTTAATATTTTTTTGTTGTTTGGCATTATTGCAATTTTTCTAGTTAATTATTTTTAAAACAAAATGTTATGTTAAGTTTTTATATTATCAAAATTCTTTTTTTAATTTTTTTAGCTTTTATTTTTACTATTGCTTGGACACCAATATTAACTCATTTTTTATATAAATATAAAATTGGAAAGAGGATTCGCAATAACGGCAAAACGCCTATTTTTTCTAAAATGCATGCTCATAAAGCCGGCACCCCGACAATGGGAGGAATTTTAATCTGGTTAACAGTTTTAATTTTTAGTGTTGTCTTTTTCTATTTGGCAAAATTTTTCCCAGACAGCATTATAGCTAAACTGAATTTTTTGTCGCGCGGGCAAACATTGCTTCCATTAGGAGCTTTGGTAGCTACAGCGTTAGTTGGACTTTTTGACGATTGGTTAGATGTTAGAGGAAAAGGCATTTTCGGTGGAGGA
>JALSMD010000072.1 GCA_026987855.1 Candidatus Falkowiibacteriota bacterium
TGGCATCCCTGTAGAGATGGGGGAGGTTAATGTTGGTCCAACGGTTACTCAATATACTTTTAAGCCAGCTGAAGGAATTAAATTGTCTCGTATTACTAATTTGAATAATGATCTAGCATTAGCTTTAGCTGCCCACCCTATTAGAATTGAAGCCCCTATTCCAGGCAAATCTTTAGTGGGTATAGAAGTGCCAAACAAATCAACCGCCCTTGTTAGTTTAAGAGAAGTCATTTCAAGCCGTGAATTTAGAGAAAGAAAGAGCAACTTAATGGTTGCTCTTGGCAAAGATGTGTCTGGCAAGGTTTGGCTTTATGATATTACTAAAATGCCGCATCTACTTGTAGCTGGTGCTACTAACTCTGGAAAGTCTGTGTGTCTTAATTCTATAATTATTAGTTTAATGTATCAGAATAATCCTGATGATCTTAGGTTTATTATGGTTGACCCTAAAAGGGTAGAATTAACTATATATGATGATATTCCTTATTTGTTGACTCCTGTGGTTACAGATGTAGGGAAAACAATCAATGCTTTGAAGTGGTGTCTAAATGAAATGGAGCGCCGTTTAAGCCTTTTGTCAAAATACAAGAAGAAAACTATTTATGATTTCAATGCCAGCATTAATTCTAAAAAGAGTGAAATTAATAAGTTGCCTTATATTATATTTATAATTGATGAGTTAGCAGATTTAATGTTAACTAATGCCCGTGATATAGAAGCTATTATTACCAGATTAATTCAAATGTCGCGCGCAGTAGGGATTCATCTAATTTTAGCTACCCAAAGACCTAGCGTAGATGTTATTACAGGTTTAATTAAAGCTAACATACCAACACGTATTGCTTTTGCAGTTACTTCTGGAACTGATTCACGTACAATTTTAGATTGTTTGGGCGCAGAAAAATTATTAGGTAGGGGTGATATGCTTTTCTCTTCTGTTGATATTTCAAGACCAGTACGCCTTCAAGGAGCTTTTGTTAGTGAGACAGAAATTAAGAGAATTGTTCGTTATGCCAAAGAAAAAGGACAGGCGGTTTACGTTGATAATGTTATTGAACGGCAAGAGGTTAAAGGTTTGGGAGGAGTAGGATTAGATGGCAACAAAGGAAATGAAGATGAATTATTAGAAGAGGCAAAAAATGAAATAATAAAGGCAGGTAAAGCATCAGCTTCGTTTTTACAGCGAAAATTACGTATTGGATATACGCGTGCGGCTAGTATTTTAGACGCATTAGAAGAAATGGGCATAGTAGGCCCCGCTAATGGCTCTAAACCGCGTGAGGTTTTAATTACTTCTGAGCAATATGAAGCTATGAAGTTAAGTATTAGTAATGTAAGTTTACATAAAAGGGAGGAAGCAGTAGCGCCAGATTCATATTTAGATAATGAGGAAGAAGTAACAGGTGTTCCGCCCGCATTAAAGCCACAAATTGATAAAGATAACAAAGAAGACAAAGAGTCTAGCAATGAGGGAGAAGATCAAGATAAAGAGGACATAGAGGAAAACACGGAGCCAAAAGATAACAAGGAGGAAGAAGACAAAAAAGAAGACAAAGAAGAAGATAGAAAAGATAATAAAAACAAAAAAGAGCGGACTTTAAAAAAAGATAATATAGAAAGCAAGGAAGATGAGAATAAAGAGGAGGATGATGATGAAGAAGATGATGAAGATTGGAAATATTACGCTAAATAGGTTATAAATAAAATTGATCTTTAATATAAAATATATAAAATTTATGCGAGTAGGACGATATCATCATATTTTTGATTTTCGTAATTGTCAAAACATTAATGATCCAAAAGCAATACTTAAATTTATAAGAGAGTTAGCCAAAGCAATTAATATGAAAATTATTGGTGGACCTATAATTACAGAAGGTGCTCCTAATAATCCAGGATGGAGCGCAGTAGCTATTATTGATTTTTCTCATATTTCTGTACATACCTTTACTCAGTCTAACGAGGCTTTAATTGATATTTTTTCTTGCCGAGAGTATAACAAAGATAAAGCCTTAAAAGTTTGCCAAAATTTTTTTGCCACTCAAAAGACAGAAATTCGTTATAGAGAGGTTTGGTGGGGGTAATATTTATAAAAGCCCTAAAAGAATTTTCTTTTAGGGCTTTGTTGTTTTATGTTTTTTTATCTGTTATATTATTTTGTTCATTTTTTTTATGGCTTTCTCCATAGTAGTTGGCGAACAACAAAATGCTATTCTTGCATGATTAGTGTAATTTTTGCCAAAAGCGACGCCTGGAGCGATGGCAACGCTATTTTGAATTAAGGCGTTAACTAAACCAACAGAATCTCCAAATTTTTTAGTTTTTATAATTTCACTGA
>JALSMD010000073.1 GCA_026987855.1 Candidatus Falkowiibacteriota bacterium
ATAACTCCATACCTTTATTTTTCCTACAATAATTTAGACTATCAATTAATACATTAAAATAAACTTGCCTCGTAAAGACTTCTATCCAATTTACTGTAGCAAATGAAACAAAATATGCTGCTGTAGGATTATGAAATTTATACTTTCTACTCATTTTACTAAAGTACAAATTATTTTTTTTAAACTTAATTTTTAATGACACTAGCCTAAAAATTGTGTAGGGCTTATTTTTTCTTTTCTGGCTCGGTACTAGTCAAAGACTAGCACTAGCGACTGCGGATACTAGCGCCAGCAGGGGATTTAGCAAAACTAATTAATGTTCACGCTTCGCATATTTCTCGATATGAACGCAATTTAACTTCTCCAACTATTGAGGTTGCTAAAAAGATTGCAAATGCCTTAGAAGTATCAACAGATACACTTGTTTATGGTTCTGATGAACAGATTATAAACAACAAAATTATTGATGAAGAATTATTACAATTATTTAATAAAGTGCAATTATTAAATAATGAGGATATTATTAGCGTAAAAGCGATGCTTAAAGCTTTTGTATTCCAAAAAGAAATAAAAAAACAACTTGCTTAAAACCTATTCTCTAAAATTACCAAAACCAACAAATTGTTTTTTTTGGGTTGAATTTACATTTGTTTTTTTAAAATTATCACCACAGCAATTTATTTTTTATAAGCAAAAAAAATACGGTTCTTTACTATCTCTTTTAATGCCTTTATTTATCGCAAAGTTCCTCCCGAAACTTCGGGATGGAACCTTTTTATTGTGGTTTTACTTGGTGTGTGGTGTGCGGTAGCTATTACAGGTTATTCGTGCGGTAGCAGGAACTCTGAATAATATTTAAATTCCGAGTCGGTTAAAATCCCTATATAATACTTTTTAAAATCTAAAATTGCTCGTAAAGTATCTTTATCTTTTGGATTAATCTCAAAAGATTTTTTGAACATATGCAATGCAAGCCTTGATGAACCAGCGATACTAGGAGTTCCAATGAGTAAAAAATCTCCAATTATATTATACCAAAATGTAATATTTCTTTTATTTGCAATAGTAGTCATTAAAAAAATTAAGATTAAAGCTTCATCTACCATTTTGTATAAAATAGACTCTAATCCTGTTTTATCATCTTCGAATTGTAGCAAATATTTACTTAATTCTTTAAAATCGTTATGCTCTATTAATTTTTGTGCTTTTTTCATTATTATTATTATTATTCTGGTGTAACAAAAGCATTACCAAAATATTCAACTCCACCATTAGCATCTTCTACGAATGTAGCCTTAACCTGTCTTGTTGTGCCATTTTCTGTTATATCCAATACTTTAGCGGTACCAGATTGGCCATATTTAATAGTTTTACCATTTTCTAATACATCTACTATAATTGCTTTTATTTTTTCTGGATTTTTATCTGGGACTAAAACTTCCCATAAATGGTTTGAATTCTTACTTCCATTAATCACATGATCACTTTGTGCAAAAACATCATCTACTAAATTCCCTATTTTAGTGGTTTGTGAAGTTACTGGTGGTGGTATCGTTCTCATTCTTGCAAAATCATCAAGAAATTCTCCACCAGCCATTAAATCCCCTCCAGGATTAACTAATCTACCTGATTTTCTTGCTAGCTTCGATGCTTTCCAAACTTGACGCATCTTACTTAATTTACTAACAGTACTTATAATAGCTTGTTCAAAAACAATTGCTTCAACACCTGGCATAACTCCAGCAACACCTGGAAACATATCAGGTCTAGCATTTATCATCTCTTCTGCTGTCATTGTAGCTTTGACTGTGCCTGAAGGTTTAACAGGATATTGAGTTTGATTTCTCAAAAATTCATATGTCCTTAATCTTCTACTAAAATCGCTTGGTGTTTGTGTTCCTATTGAATTTGCTATTTGAGCTGTCCTTTCACTATCAAAAGCTTCTATTATAGGACCTTCAACTTTTTTTACAGTACCTTTATCAATAACCCATCCTTCTTCTAATCCCTCTAATTCTGCAAAGGCTATAACTTTATTTCCTGAAAATGAATATGGCGTGTAATGTGGATATTTAGCACCCAAAGGATCAACAGCAAAGAACCTACCAACTCTAGGATCATACATTCTAAATTTGTAGTTGATGGAGTTTCCACTACCTTTAATCTCATCATCTTTCTCTTGTCCTTGGAAGCCATATCTATATTCAGGGCTTGAAAAGGTTCTATGAGGTACAAGCATACCAAATGGATAGTAGTCAGTGAATTTTTATTAAAAAAAACACTTTTTTTTCCGATGCCTTGCTT
>JALSMD010000074.1 GCA_026987855.1 Candidatus Falkowiibacteriota bacterium
AGTTCATTATCAATGACAAAGGCGAAAAAGTTAGCGGAGAGTTTGATGGAGTTGGCTCTCCCGAAAACATCAACGGCAAGATAGCTTTTGATGCCCGCCAAGGAGACAAAAAGTTCATTATCAATGACAGAGGCGAAAGAGTTGGCGGAGAATTTGATGAAGTTTGGACCCCCAAAAACATCAACGGCAAAATAGCTTTTAAAGCCCGCCAAGGAGACAAATGGTTCATTATCAATAATGAAGGCGAAAAAGTTGGCGGAGAATTTGATGAAGTTTGGCCTCCCGAAAACATCAACGGCAAAATAGCTTTTGCTGCCCGCCAAGGCGGGGAATGGTTTATTGTTAACGAAGACGGCAAAAAAATATTATCTACTGATAAAATTTATAAAATAGACCCAAAAACTCAAAGAGTAATATATAAAAAGAATAATAAATATATTTCAGAATATCTAGATTTATAAGATTTATAAGATAATATTTATTAACAAATATTATAACTCAGGCTATACTATATGTCATTTGAATCACAATTTAATATTAGAATTGATACTCCAAAAGAGGGAAATAAAAATGTTAAACAACAAGAAAGGGAGATTTCCAAAGAGTTCGTATCAGAAAAGTTAGATGAGGCAACGAAAATGATAAGCAAAATTATTAGGCACGAATCGTTTCATTTAGCAGTTTTTGCTGGTGATTCTTCTTTGCGTTTTATTTCTTCGCGTGAGGCTCGTTCTTTTACTTTTTTACCAGAGACTTATGAAATAATTGTTCCTGTGCAATGGTTTTTAGAAAAAGATTATTCTCCAGATGAAATTTGTTGGGCCCTTTTTCATGAATTAGGTCATTTTATTGATATGCGTGAAAATCCAGAGGTTTTTTTAGATAATTTTAAGTATATGCGCCAAAAAATTGCCCCCCAGATTGCTGGTTGGTTAGAAGAGGAATTGCGTAAGCGGGGCGCGTCAAAAGAAAAAATAGAAGCTCTAACAAAACAATTGCCAATTAAAAATAGAAAAGGCGAAACTATTAGCCAATTGGAAAAAATCGGTTGTGATATGATCCATACTTTTTATAATATTTTTGATGATATTTATGTTAATTCTTTAGTGGCCCAAAAAGCTCCATTTTATGCTATCGAGACAGGAAGAAAAAAAGTGGAAAGGATTTATCGAGAAAAGTTAGGTTTTGGGGATGGTGATTTTCGTGGGAAACCAAGACACATTCAATTTATTTATTCTTTAATGCGAGATGAGATGTTAGTTGATGATGAGTCTAGCAAATTAGACCCTGAAATAGAGGAAATTATGCAAAAAAAGATTTTAGGTAAAAAGATTAAAGAAATTATTAAGGAAAAATTGAAACCAAAAGGTGGTAAATTAATTGATCCTCAAGAAAGATATGTTTTGTTAAGAAGTTTATTAGAACCTATTTATTTAGATTTAATTAAAAAAGATATTGCTAAGATGAATTTTGACGATTTAAAACAGGAAATTGAAGAAATGGTAGAGAAGATACAATCGAGTGAAGTTCAAGATAAGAATGAAAATAATGATAGGGCTCAGGAGAAAAGTCAGAGCGATGATAAAGATCAAGAAAAAAATCAAAACAGAGAACATAGTGAAAGTGGAGATGGCAAAAGAGATGGGAAGCAAGTAGATGAAAGAGATCAAAATATTAACGATAAAGAGAAACAAAAACAAGAATTTAAATCAAAAGAACCGCAAGCTGGTGAGAGTTTTAGTTTTGGCGATATTTATAAATATCACCAAGATGAAGATAATCCGGATAATGCTTTAAGCGAAGAAGAAAGAGAGAAAGTATTAAAAAAATTTAAAGAAGATAACAAATATTCTAAATTATCACCAGAAGAACGAGCTAAAAAGGATTATGAAAAATTAAAAAAGGCATTTGATAAAAAGTATAATATAGACGAAGAAACTAGAAAAATTTACGATAAAATTAGCACTCAAATTATTCCTCACCGCAAAAAAATGCGTCAATTTTGGAAAAAATTAATTAGCAAAGGAATAGAATTGTTGCGTAAAAAGAGATCTAAACAAAGAAGAGGAGACAGTATTAATATAGATGATTTTATCCAGGAATTGCCGAATATTCAGGAAAGAGTGCAGTCGGGTAAAACTATAAAACCTAAAATTTATGAGAGGTTTGTTTCTGAAATAGTGCCAGGTAATCAACCAGAAAGGATTGAAGTTTCTATAGTGGCAGACATGTCTGTCTCAATGGATAGACAGAAAATTGAAGCTTTACAAAAGGCT
>JALSMD010000075.1 GCA_026987855.1 Candidatus Falkowiibacteriota bacterium
ATTATTATAATAAAACAATCCCAATAAATGATAGTGGCATAAGCGTTGGACAGGTTTATTGGAGCTTATTTATTTAAACCAAAAATAAAACTACAATGTTACATTTAAATATAAATGTTTTAAAATTTCAAACCTATTATTTTTATTATAATTAAATTTAAACTCTGCCTCTTTTAGGTAGTAAAAGAAGTTTTTTTCATTTATGCCTCGATATTTGGATATTACTTCATCTAAAAATTGCCAAAATTTTTGGATGTTATTATCTAATTTCTCTAATTTTGCAACTTTGTTAAAGAGTAGAAATTTTGATAACTCTTTGTAGTATAAATCTATCTGTTTTTCATCTATCAATATCGATTTATATCGGCTTAATAGAGACATCATTATAGAATAAACCTTATTACCATAATCGAATGTTAAAAAGTTTTGACCATCAAAGATATACTCTTTTTTGCCTCTTTTGCATTTATCTAAATAGATATATTCGTTATACTCTTTTATATTATCTCTATTTTTATTAAACTCCTCTTCTAAATGCAGGGCAATTAGTTCTCTAAATATTTTATACTTATTTCGTGCCGTAATATGAGTGCTATTTAGCTTTTTAGATGCCTCTTTTACACTTAAATCATTGCAAAAGCACTTAATAAACTCCATATCTTTTGCAATTTTTTTAAGAGAGTATCTTCTTTTGCAATTTGGACATTCTACTCTGCCATCTTTTAAATAATATAGATAAGGTGTGTTACAAAAGATGCAAAATTCTCTATTTACTGCGTTTTTTATATTAGTTCCTTTAAATTTTATTTTATTGTAATAAAAGTTTGCTAATATTACACTGAATCAATATTCATTAAAAGGAAAAAATAATGCATATACCAGATGGTTATATATCACCTACAACTGTTGCTATAACTTATGCGGTTGCAATTCCGCTTTGGGTTTATGGGTTTAAGAGATTGAAAGAGAAGTTAAATGAAGAGACAATGCCTTTAATAGGGGCACTTAGTGCATTAAGTTTTGTTATTATGATGTTTAATATACCAATTCCTGGAGGAACAAGTGGACATGCAGTTGGTGCAGCACTTATTGCTTTGCTTTTTGGACCATGGATTGGATTTATTAGTGTTAGTTTGGTGCTTTTGATTCAAGCTGTTATTTTTGGTGATGGGGGTATATCTACATTTGCTGCAAATGCTTTAGGAATGGCATTTTTTGGCTCTTTTGGTGGATATTATAGCTATAAAATTTTAAGCAAATTTAAATTTGCCCCATTCATAGCTGGGTGGTCAAGTGCTGTTTTGTCATCTTTGTTTATTGCAATAATTTTAGGAATTCAACCTATATTTTGGAGTGCAAATGGACAGCCTCTATATTTTCCATTTGATTTAAAGACAACAATTCCTGCACTTGTAGGTTCACATATATTGATTTTTGGTGTTATTGAGGGAGTGTTTACCTATCTTGTATATAGTTATTTACACAAAAAGGAGGTAGCATATGAAGCGTAAAGTTTTTATAATTTTAGGTCTTTTAATTGCACTTGTTCCTCTTGGTTTATTAACTGATTATTCAGCTTGGGGTGAGTGGGAGAATGAGTATTATAAAAAGGTTTTAGGCTTTATTCCACAAGGGATTGAGAATGCAAAAGGGATTAAACCTATAATTCCCGATTACTCAATTGCAGGATTAAATGAGACAGTTAGTTATTATATATCAGCGATAATTGGATTGTTTTTACTATTTGCAATATATTATATATTTACAAAACTTGTAAGTAAAAAGGTAGTTAATGACTCTTAAAAGGGTATTCTTTTTAGTTAGTTTAATAACTATATTATCTTTGCACAATATCTATTTAATAGCACTTTTAGTGCTTTTGATTTGGGGTATAAGCTATAAAGATTTTTTCAAATTAAATAAAAAAGTTATAAAATCGATACTCCTTTTTAATGTTGGTGTAAGTGTTGGATATTTAGTTATTAGTTTAATAAAGGGAATTGAACCATTTAACTATTTGATATATATAAATTTAAAAGTATTTTTAATTACATATTTTGTGTTTTGGTTTTTTAATAAGGTTAATGTGGTGCAATTTTTTGCATTTTCTAAAGAGTTGAGCTATCTTTTAATAATTACACTATCTCAAATTATCTCATATAAAAAGAGTTTTGAAGAGTTTAGATTGGCTTACAAAGCAAGAGTTGTTAAAAGGGCAAGAGAGCAAGAGAAGGGTTTTATTG
>JALSMD010000076.1 GCA_026987855.1 Candidatus Falkowiibacteriota bacterium
ATTTTTTTGCCAATAACCCTCTTTACAAATGCCATCTAAACAAATAATTGCCTCCCCCTCGCCGATATTATTCATTTTTAACCTTAGCTTATCATCAACAACCTTATAATCAACGAATTCAATAATTATATTATTACTTGTAATTTGTTGTCCTCCTTCATCTAGATGGGGACGATTGGCTATATATCTAATATAATTGTTAAATTGTTTATTATATTTCCATGTTACTATATACTCTGGGTTAGGATAATTAATGGTAATTCGCGAAGATGTTTTATCTTTGGTCTCTTTATTGTCTTTAAAGGACCATGGAATAAAATTACTCGCACCAAATGAATATATTTGAGCATATTTTATTAAATTATCGCCACTGATATACACATTATGTGGGGCTTTTCTATCTTGTTCCCGCCAAAAAAAATCACCTTTATAAAATTCATTTAAGTCAAAAATATTATCTTTAATAATTTTTGCTAAAGAATCGGGTGATCCTCCTACATGAACAAAAACAGCAGATAATTCTTCTGACCAATCAACAAAGTACGGTCGCGCGCTACGAATTGGTCCTATTTTGTTAACCTCATGAAAATTATCATCTAAAACATAGACTGCTAAAAAACGGGTTATACCTCCTTCTGCCTCAGCTTCATATACTAATTTAGCTTTTGTCAAAGATGATGGCGGCCTAGAATCTATATGGTTTTCAATAATAATTGCGGCCAGAGGGGGATTTTCCTTTCCTTTTTCTACCCACTGGCCATCAATGAATCGTCTTACACAATTTGGACATTCTCTTTTTCTATTAACTGAATTGTGGCTAGAGTCAGAGTTAACTAAAAACTGCTTGCTGTTAAATTTGTTGACAAAATTTGACTTATTAGTCTTATAAAAAATATAAATAAAGTGGTAAGCAACCGCTGCTAACACTAATGAAGTTCCTATTAAAATAGTGTTAAGTAATTTCCATTGTTTTTTTGTCATTTGTTTTAATTATTATCTTTTTCTTTGGATGTGTCGCTTTCTTGTTCCCGTTTTTCTTCTTCTTTTTTATCTTTTTCTGGCGCTTCTTCTTCTGGTTCAACTCTTTCTGGTTCAGAAACACTAACCACTACTGAATCTTCATCTTCTAATACACGTATTCCCTTAGGTAATTTTAAATCTTTGACTTTAATATAATTATCAAAAGTTTCTAACGGCGATAGGTCTACTTCAATGTGCTCAACAAGATCGCCTGGTAAACATTCTACTTCAACACTATCTATATTTTTAACTAGTACTCCTCCTAATTCTTTGACTGCTTTAGCTTCTCCAACAAATAATAGAGGGATTTCTGTGGTAATTTTTTTGTTCATATCCACTCTATAAAAATCAGCATGAATAATCTTGTCTTTTAAAACATCTCTTTGTACATCCTTAATAATTACTTTTATAGCCTCCTGATTGTCTACTTCTAAGTTAATTAAAGTTGATTCTCCAGCTTCTTCAAAAGCCTTTTGAAAATCAGACATTTTGATCTTAATTTCCATATTGTCAAACCCTGGCCCATAAATACATGCCGGGATAAAACCTTCTTCTCTAATTTTATTATTCTTTTCTGATTTTTTGTCTCTAACTTGCGCTTTTAATTTAATTTCTTTACCCATATTCTTTAAAAGAAATAACTATATTGCCAAAAAAACAATAAGTTATTTCTATTTATTTTTTATTTTTATGTTATAGTTGATGACCTAATAATGATACTTTCTATAATTCCTATCATAATTAGCTTAGAAATGATAGCGCTTCCTCCATAACTCAAAAAAGGCAAAGAAATACCTACTACCGGCAATAAACCTATATTCATACCAATATTAATAAACATTTCAATAAAAATCAAGCCCATTACACCCAAAACAAAAAAAACGCCAAAATCATTATTAATTTGAGACGCATTTTTAAGGCATCTATAAAAAAATATACCAAATAAAAACAAAAGCAAACTAACACCTAAAAATCCTAACTCTTCGGCTATAACCGCAAAAATAAAATCATTTTGAGATTCAGGTAAAAATTTCAATTGGGATTGTGAGCCAAACCCTATTCCTCTGCCTATAATTCTGCCTGCTCCTACTGCAATCATCGCTTGCATTACATTATATCCTTGGTTTAAGGGATCAAAGGTTGGGTTAAAAAAAGTTTTTATTCTCTGTTTTTGGTAATCTTGGAAATAAAAATTCCATCCAATTCCAAACAAAATAGTCACAATTAAACCAATAACTACAAAATACTTTTTTTTAAAACCCGCAACTACTGACAAAAAAAACCATATAGCAAATAAAATCAAAGCTGAACCAAAATCCGGTTGTAATAAAACTAAAATAACAAATATTAAACTGAAAAAAGATGATATTAATAAATATTTCAGTTGGCTGGTTCTTAAAGAAATAGAAGAAAAATATTTTGCTAAAAATAAAATCAAAATAATTTTCACAAATTCTACTGGCTGTAGACTAAAAAATCCCAGATTAAACCAACCTTTAGTCCCTCTGACCGTCTGCCCTAAAAACAACACTGCTATCAACAAAATAATTCCAAAAATATAAATATAATTGCTAAAACTCCTCCAAATATGATAATCAATTATTGAAAAAATAAACATTAAAATCAAACCAAAAATTACGAAAAAAATCTGTTTTTTAAAATTCAAAAAGTTTCCTTCGTCACGTCCGAGCGCTACACTATATATTTCTGCCAAACCTATGCTTACTAACAATAATACAGTAAAAAACAAAATCCAATCATATCTTTTTAAATAAACAATCAATCTGCTGAACATAAAACCATAAATAATTTATGACAATTTTTCTTTAATTCTTTTTAAATAATGTTCTGCCTCTCCTTCGCCATACCCGGTTTGTGGCCACCTCTCTAATCCATCTCCTTCTTTTCTAGGAACAAGGTGGAAATGAACATGTGGCACATGCTGATTAGCAGCGCTTTTGTTGTCCAAGAACACACTATAACCTTTTACTCCCAGCCCTTCCATCATAGCCTTCCCGATTTTTTTAAAAGCTAAGGCCATTGCACTCAAATCTTCGTTAGATAAATTCTCTACATCAGATATATGACTTTTGGGAATAATGATAGTATGACCGGGGCTAATAGGTAAAATGTCAAAAAAAGCCATAACGCGTTCATCTTCGTAAACCACATAACTTGGAATATCCCCAGCAATAATTTTACAAAAAATACAATCCATAAATTAAGTGAAAACTATTCAAATTTTGCTAATTTGAATAGTTTTGCTTATTACTTCTTAATTTTATATAAAAAACCTTATCTAATGACAATTTTTGAAGCAGTAAACTCTTTTGCTTCTCTGATATTATCTTTTGATTCTACGGTAATAATTTGCCCTGGTTTTAAATCATCTATCTTTGCTGGTTCTTGAATAAAAATTTCAGGTACTGGAGGAAGTTGTTTTATTTTTCCTTTTCTAAAATCCTCCACTCTTTGGTTGTATTCTTCTCTTTCTTTCTTTATGGTTTCTCTGTCTTTTTCCTTACGAATTTCAATGATTGTTTCTGGAATAATTTTTACTGTTCTAATTTTTAAAGATTCATCATCTAAAGGATTAATCAATCTGGTCTCTATTACTATGCTATTATCATTAACATCTTTAATTCTTCCACTTAAAGAATGTACCTCTTTTTTTATGGGAAAAATTTTACTTTCTTCTAACTTTTTTTTGGCCGCCTCCCAGCCAGCTTTAAATGATTCTGACTGAATATTATCCTTATTATTTTTATTAAAAACAAAAGCGCCAGCCCCAAAGCCAATACTGAAAAAAATAACAGCTATCAAAAAATAAATCATAAAAATTTTATTCATATTTTTAATTTTAATAATTATATATATGTGTCTCCGCTAGGAATCGAACCTAGATTTCGGGATCCGCAATCCCGCGTTCTATCCATTGAACTACGGAGACATAATATTTTTTATTTATTATAACTATTAACGACTGAAAAATCAAATCTATTTATTGTCAGAATTTTTTCATTACCTCTTCTATACTTTTTAAACCTTTGCTTGCTCTTAAATCATAAATTGTTTTTTCTAACCCCTTTTCTAAGGTAACAATTGGTAACCATCCAATATCATTTCTAACTTTTGAAATGTCAGGCAAACAAAGAGGAGTCATAAAAAAATGCTCCTTGCTATAAATAATTTTTGATTTAGATTCACACATTTTTATGATTTTACGGGCAAAGTCAGTCATATTAACTTCAATATCAGAACCCAAGTTATAAGGACCACTAAAATCGCTGTTCATAATTTTGATAACAGCATCAACAATATCACTCACATAACAAAAAGTGGTAGTGAAATCTTCATCTCCCAAAATTACCAAGTCCTTATTATCTAAGGCATTACTAATAAAATCTGGTACCATTCGATTATCGTTTAATTTCATTCTAGGTCCATACACTCTAAACAAACGAACTATCTTAGCGTCCACGCCAAAAGAACGAACATAACTCATCACTATTGTCTCTGCAAAACGCTTACCCTCATCATAAGCGCTTCTTCTTGACAAAAAGTTTACTAATCCTATGTCATCTTCTTTTACCTTAAGGTTATCTTTCCTTCTTGGTCCATATACTACAGCTGAAGAAAACTGCATAAATTTAGCCTGATATTTTACTGCTAGATCCAACAAATTTTTTACTCCGTAAGAATTGGCCAAAATAGTTGCCACTCTATTTTCTTCAAATTTTAATGGTGAAGTAGGGCAAGCAAGATTATAAATTTCTTGCACTCCTTGGAACTGAATTTTAAATTTATTTAATTCAGGAAAGCTTTCTAAATCAATAGGCTGAGTTATATCATAACGAATAAACTCAAAATTAGGATTATCAAGTAGATGATCTATATTTTTTTCGCTACCAGTTAAAAAATTATCTAAACAAATTACCTTACAAGTTTTTACTAATTCATCACAAAGATGAGAACCTATAAATCCGGCGCCCCCGGCTACTAGGACATTTTTTCTTTCAAAAATTGCTCTTTTCATATTTTTAAAATTTAAAATTTATAACACCTACACTAACTCCTCCGCCAAAATGAGTATTGTAGGCATAAAAAGAATTGATTAAAGTACCATTTTTCTTAAAAATTCTTACATGAGGTCCTCCGCCAGGGCCAGCAGCTGCTATTATTTCTAACAAACCGTCATTATCTATATCTCCGCTTACTAAATTAACTATCCCTTTAAAATGTTTAGAGAAAGCTAAAAATTGTCCTCTTTGTCTACCATGATTATCAAAAATTTTAATTTGAGGCTCATGGCCCTCGCCGGAAGAAGTAATAATTTCATCTCTGTTGCGACGATAACTATCATCAACATTGCCCACAGCGACGATTACTCCGCTTCGAAAATTTTTATTATAAGCAAAAAATTGTCCTAAAACCTTGCCGTGTCCATCAAAAATTCTCACCTGTGGACCTCCTCCAGGACCAGCGCCGGTAATAATTTCATCTTTGCCGTCGCCATCTATATCTCCTACAGCTACATTAACTCCGCCTCGAAAATTTTTATTATAAGCAAAAAATTGTCCTAAAACTTCTCCTTTATAATTAAAAATTCTTACATGGGGTCCTCCTCCTTTTCCAGCGCCTGTTATTATTTCCTCTTCTCCATCTCCATTAATATCTCCACTTGCTAGTCTGACGCCACCTTTAAAATTTTTATTATATGCTAAAAATTCTTCTTCCTTTCTTCCCGAACGATCACTAATTGTCACTTCACTAATATCACCTTGATAAGGCGCTAAAAGTAATTTAGTATTTTTTTCTTTTAATTTGTTTAAAGCCCAAGTTACTGCCCTATCTATATTTATTCTTCCTCTCCCTAAACGACCAATATAATCTGGATTAAGACGACTAATATCATCCGCGCTTGCCAATAAAATGTCTGTCACTTCTTTTGGAGATAGCTGTGGGTTAGCTGCTTTTATTAGGGCTAGTTCGCCAGCCACCATAGGAGTGGCCATTGAAGTGCCAGACCAATATCCATCATAATATTTATTAAAATAAACTCCGTCAATTGAATGAGTGGGCGAGAAGACAGTTAAATTATAAATACTTACTCCTGGCGCAGAAATATCAATACACTTAAATCCATAACTAGAAAAATTAGCTTTTTGATCCAGAGAGTCGGTAGCTGCCACTCCTATAACCCAATTTTCCCCGTTTGGCCCATCGTGACAAACCGGATACATTGGGGTTTGATCCAAATAATATCCATGTCTTTCACCCTGTTCATTGCCACCTGCTGCTACTATTAAAACTCCTGCCTCGTAAGCCCTTTTGATAGCTTGTTCCAAACTACGGCTAAAACCAAAACCTACAAAACTTAAATTAATAATATCAGCGCCATTCTTAACAGCATAATCTATTGCTTTAACAACCTTTAAGGTGTCTCCCTCCCCATTGTCATCTAACACTTTAAGAGGCATAATTTGCGCCTTCCAATTGATACCTGCTACTCCAGCAGCATTATTTCCTGTAGCAGCAATAATTCCTGCAACTACTGTGCCATGTATAATGCCTTCTTCTGTAAAACCATCTTTAAACTTTGGCGATGGATCCGGAACATTATTAACAAAATCCCAACCATTAACATCATCTACATAACCATTTTTATCATCATCTATACCATTATTAGGGACCTCAAATTTATTACGCCAAATATTAGCTTGAATATCGGGATGATTTATTTGAACACCTGAATCTATTACAGCAATAACGATATTGGGCGCTTCCCTTATTTTGTCCCATGCGGAATCTGCTTTTATCTTTTTTAAATACCATTGATAAGAAAAAAAAGTGTCTGTAGGAATTATAGAAGCATAATAGGTATAATTTGGTTCTGCGTAAACAACATTTGGTAAATTACTATAATATAATAATTCTTTTTTTAGATTATTTGGGTTGATCTTAATTTTTTGTAATTCTCCAGTTTTATATTGAACTAATATGCTATTTATTTTATTTTTTCTAATAAAAAAATTATTAGCTTTAACTATCTGGAAAGGAGTCAACAAAGCTATTGCTAAATAAATAATAATAAATTTTGTAATTTTATTGCTCATAAAGTATTTTTATAAATTATAACATAACTATCGGCCTTAAATCAAATTAAACACAATAAAACAGGGCTTGCCCTGTTTTATTGTGTTTTTTATAAATATCATTTTATTTAAAAAATTTTTTCTTTTTATGGCGATTTAAATCAACTTCAACTATAGTGCCGCTATCACCATTATCAGCTGGGAATTCAACATCAACTGATTGCCTAAGTATATGATGTCCTACTACCACACCGGATTTTCCGTCTACATTTACTTTTGCGCCAATAGGAGGCATATTTTTAGCCAACTCTTTATACCCTTTCTCTTCATAAGCTAAACAACACATTAAACGACCGCAAACGCCGGAAATTCTTTCTGAGCCACGGTGAGAACACTGTTGTAGTTCGGACATTTCAGAAGTAATAGAAACTAAATCTTTAAGAAAACTTTTACAACACAAAATTCTTCCACAGTGTCCACAATCGCCCTTAATACGTGCTTCATCACGAATGCCAATTTGATGTAAACGAATTGTGCGACAGAAATGTCTTGTTAAATCTTTAACTAATTCCCTGAAATCAACTCTACCATCGGCAATAAAAGCAAAAGTTATACGCGACCCATCAAAAGAAAAGTGAACATCTACTAATTTCATGGGTAAATTATGCTTTTGAATAAATTTTTTACACACTAACAACGCTTCTTCTCTTTCTTCTATACTAGGCAATTTATCTAGATCTATTTTGGTAGCTTTTCTTAATATAGGCTTTAATTCTAAGCTTTGTGCCTCGTCTTTGTTTTCTCTATCATCAAAAACACAATCTTCTAAAGAGTCAACTACGGCCAACACCTCTCCGATTTCTGTTCCCATCTCTGTGCGTACAATAACTTTATCACCTTTTTTAATGTCTAAATCATTAGTACTAAAATTGTAGATTTTGTCCCAAGGAGCAAATCTGACTTGTGCGATAGCCATATTTATTTTAAAGGACTGTTGCTTATCTGAAAAGCTACAGCCCTTCTTAATAAAAAATATAATTTTTATTACAAACTATATCTAATAAATTTCTCTACTTTAATGCCACCTAAAACATCTTTTACTTTCTTTTTGTCTTCCTTAATATATTCTTGTTCTATTAAACAAATTTCTCCATAATATTTATTTAATTTTCCTTCAACAATTTTATCAATAATATTCTCTGGCTTACCCTCTTTAATTAGCTGTTCGCGATAAATTTCTTTTTCTTTTTCTATTTCCTCAACTGGAACTTCCTCTGGACAGATATATTTAGGGTTAGCAGCAGCAATATGCATAGCTATATCTCTAGCTAATTCTGGTACATTTTCTTTGTCTAAAGCTACTAAAACTCCGATGCGTCCCCCCATATGAGAATAAGCCGCTACTGTTCCTTTGCTCTCTAAAATGTCACATCTTTTAATAGCTAATTTTTCACCAATAACCCCACTCAAATTATCTAAATTGTTTTTTACTGAATTGCCGTCATTCATTTGTGCTTCTAATAATTTTTCTACTTTATTAATTTTATTATTTTTTATGATATTCAAAACCTCGTCTGTAAATTGTTGAAATTTTTCATTTCTAGCTACAAAATCAGTTTCTGTGTTTAATTCTACTATGTAGCCCTCTTTACTGTCTTCGCTAACATCTACTTTAATAACGCCCTCGCTGGCTTCTCTGTCTGATCTTTTGGAAGCTTTAGCAATTCCTTGTTTGCGTAAAATTTCCATTGCCTTATCAATGTCGCCGCCACTTTCCTCCAAAGCTTTCTTGCAATCGACCATTCCAGCTCCACTTTTTTCTCTTAGAGTTTTAAGAATTTCTAAAGAAATAGCCATATTTTTAATAATTGCTCTTTTACTTGTATTAGTAAAAAGAGCAACTTTTTAATAAATTATTTTAAATTGTTTTTTCTCTTTCTGCTTTTCCTTCCTTAATAGCCTCCTCAACTAGACGTAATATTAATTTAATAGTTTTAGTGGCGTCATCATTAGAAGGGATAATATATTTAATTCCAGTTGGATCAACATTAGTATCGCAAACTGCAATAACAGGAATATTTTTTCTTTTTGCCTCTTTTACTGCTGTTTTTTCTTTTTTAATATCCCAAATAAATAAAGCATCTGGAAGTTTATTTAAATTTACTAAACCGCCAAATCTAGCTTCTAATTTAGCAATTTCTCTATCAAAATTTAACCTCTCTTTTTTAGTATATTTATCCAATCTTCCGTGTTCTTTTTGCTCTAATAAATCTTTATACTTCTTTACAGATCTCTTAATAACATTAAAATTAGTTAAGCATCCTCCTAGCCACTTTCCAGTAATATAAGGCATTCCTGTTTCTTTAGATAAACGTTCAATCGGTTTTCTAGCCTGAGCTTTTGTGCCTACGAACAAAATTGTTTTTCCTTCACTAGCAGCTTTTTTAATAAATTCTAATGCCACTTTTAAAAGTTTCTGTGTCTTAATTAAGTCAATAATATGTATGCCATTTCTGGTAGTAAAAATATATGGCTCCATTTTAGGATGCCACTTACTTGTACGATGCCCAAAGTGCATACCTGCTTTGAGCATCTCTTCAATTGTTGGAATTCTCATAATTTTCCTTAATCCTCTACTCTAAATAACAACCAATTTATTAAATTAGTTGCAGGAAAATTAATTTTAGAGTATGAGTGATTATAATTAATTATTAACTCTTGATAAATTTTAAATAATATACTGTTTTTTGTCAAAAATTTTTATTCTTCTTTTGTCTTCTTTTTTCTAAATCCCGTTCCTGCTGGTATAAGACGACCAATAATTACATTTTCTTTTAACCCTTTAAGATAATCTACTTTACCGCTTAATGCGGCCTCAATTAAAACACTAGCGGTTTCTTGAAAAGAAGCAGCTGAAAGAAAGCTGTCAGTAGTCAAGGAAGCTTTAGTAATTCCAAGCAATAATCTTTCTGCTTTTGCCTCTTTTTTGCCTACTTCACGAACTTTACGATTTTCTCTGGCCAATACAGATTGTTCAACAATTTCACCAGGCAACAAATCTGTGTCACCGGAATCTACGACAAGAAAACGAGAAAACATTTGTCTGGCTATAATTTCAATATGTTTATCATTTAAGGGTTGTCCTTGCGATGAATAAACATATTGAATTTCTTTAATAATATATTTTTGAGCCTCTAAACGATCCTTTAGTTGATATAATTTCTGTAAATCTAGGCTTCCTTCGGTTAACTGATCTCCTTTTTTTACCTCATCTCCATCATTAACCCAAATATTTACTCCTTTTGGAACTATAAATTCTTTTACCTTTTTGGTCGGTGAAGAAACTTTTACACATTTATCAGTTACTTCTACTATACCTCCTTTTTCGGCAGTAATGATATATTTTCCTAT
The DNA here is from genome assembly GCA_026987855.1 of Candidatus Falkowiibacteriota bacterium. Classification (GTDB taxonomy): domain Bacteria; phylum Patescibacteriota; class Patescibacteriia; order Patescibacteriales; family JALSMD01; genus JALSMD01. Next base: position 10,527 of record JALSMD010000076.1, read on the forward strand.
TGAAAACAATTTGTCTCCTTTTTTTACTTTGTCTCCATTTTTAACAAAAACTTTTGGTTCTTCCTTATCTTTTGCTAAGTTGTTTGCTTTGGCAAACTTTAATCCTTCGGAAAAATAATATTTAATTGAGTCTCGAGTTTTGTAATAAATTTTAATTATCTTAACTTGGGGATTATTAACAACTATTTCTTTCCCATTCTCATCTTCAATAACTCTCTGGGCTGTTTCTATTTTGACTTTCCCATCTACATCGCTAATTAAAGCCTTGCGTTTAGGCGGGCGGGCCTCAAAAATTTCTTCCACTCTTGGCAAACCTTGGGTAATGTCTTCTTGGCCGGCAACACCACCAGTATGAAACGTTCTCATTGTTAACTGAGTTCCTGGTTCACCGATAGACTGAGCGGCAATAACTCCTACAGCTGTACCAAGTTTAACCGGCTTATTATATCCTAAATCATAACCATAACATTTAGAACAAATACCTCTATCTAAACGACAGTTCAATACCGATCTAACGCATACTTCATCAAATTCTTCGCCTTTAATCTGTTCTAATAATTCTTCTGTTATCAGTTCGCCTTTCTTTATTAAAGTCTTACCTTTTTTATTCTTTAAATCTTTCGCTAAATAACGGCCAATTATTCTTTCTTCTAAACTATGTCCCATTTCATTGCTCTCTTGGCGAGTTAATATCACTCCTTCGGTGTCGCCACAATCTTCTTCCATTACAATAACATCTTGTGCAACATCAACTAAACGACGAGTTAAATATCCTGCATTAGCGGTACGTAGGGCCGTGTCAGATAAACCCTTACGAACGCCGTGAGTAGAAATAAAATACTCTAACACATCAAAACCTTTTTTAAAATTACCCTTTACTGGCAACTCAATAATATCTCCTGACGGCGATGTTACCAAGCCTTTCATACCAATGATCTGGGTAAGCTGGGCCCAGCTACCACGAGCTCCTGACTCAATCATAGAATGTACAGGGCCGTCTTTTGGTAAACTTTGTTTACAAATTTCTGTAATTTTTTCTTTAGTAGTGGTCCACAATTCTATTATTTTAGAATATCTTTCGCTCTCTGTTAATAAACCTTCTTCATATTGTTCTTGAATTTCTTCTACTTTTTTATTAGCTTCCTCAATTAAATGGTCCTTTTCTGGTAAGTCTGGCAAATCTCCCATTCCCCAAGACAAACCACTCTTAGTAATAAATTCAAAGCTTTTATCTTTTAATTCATCCAATAATTCCACAGTTTTGTCTCGACCATATATTCTAAAACAATCTTTTACTATCTTTTTTAATTTTCCCTTACCAACAACTTCATTTATATATCTAAGCTTCTCTGGCAATATATTGTTAAAAATTATTCTCCCGACGCTAGTTTCTAAAAATTTACCATCATCAGTCTTTACTTTGATAATTTCATGCAGATTTAATTTACTCATTTCATAGGCTAAAATCGCTTCTTCTTGCGAAGAAAAGTGTTTGATCTTATCTTTATCTATATTCTCCTTAACAACACTAGTTAAGTAATAAGATCCCCAAACAATATCTTGACTTGGAGCCACAATTGGATCGCCCGTTGCTGGTTTTAAAAGATTGTGAACAGATAACATAATATCCTTACACTCCATTCTTGCTTCTTTTGTTAAGGGGACATGAACGGCCATTTGATCTCCATCAAAGTCAGCGTTAAAGGCTGGACATACTAAAGGATGAATTTGAATTGCTTTACCTTCAATCAAAATAGGTTTAAAGGCCTGAATTCCTAAACGGTGTAAGGTAGGAGCACGATTCAAAAGCACATAGGTATTTTGAATAATTTCTTCTAAGATATCCCAAACCTCATCATGGCCAGCTTCAATATAACGGGAAGCACTACGAACATTATGAACAATTTCTCGTCTAATTAATTTACTAATAATAAACGGTTTAAATAATTCCAGGGCCATTATTTTTGGTAAACCGCATTGGTCAAGACGTAATTTAGGATTAACTACAATTACGCTACGTCCAGAATAATCAATTCTTTTACCCAATAAGTTCTGTCTAAATCTTCCTTGTTTTCCCTTTAATGAGTCAGCTAAAGATTTTAATTGTCTCTTTTGACCGGTAGAAGCAGTTACTGTTTTAGAATGGCGAGCAGAATTATCAATTAGGGCATCAACTGCTTCCTGTAACATTCTTTTTTCATTACGACAAATAACCTCCGGTGCGTTTAACTCAATTAACTGCTTTAAACGATTATTACGATTGATTACACGACGATATAGATCATTAAGATCAGAGGTGGCAAAGCGTCCGCCATCTAAGGCTACCATAGGCCTTAAATCAGGAGGAATAACTGGAATAACTGTTAAAACCATCCATTCCGGTCTTAAATTATTTGCTCTTAAACTTTTAAATAATTTTAGTCTTCTAGTGAGTTTTTCTCTTTTTGAATCAACGGCTTTCTCTAATTCTACTTCTATTTTTTTAATTGTTTCATCTAAATCAATCCTTTCCAATAAACCGCGAATAGCCTCGGCTCCGATACCTGCTTCAAAAATATGACCGTATTTTATACTTAAATTTTGATAGTCATTTTCAGAGATAATAGCCAATGGTTTTAATTCTTTTAATTCTCTTTGAGCCTGATGAAAAGCCTCATCTAATCTCTCTAGCTTCTCTTCCTTAACTTTATTTAAAGAATCTAATTTAACATTAATTTTTTCTTCTACCTCGTCTTTATCTAGCCCTTCTTGAAGCATTTTCCCTTTCTGGCTTTTGATTTCGTTGGCTTGGCGCGCAAACTCATTTTCAATGGCTTTCTTTTTAGATTTATATTCTTGTTGGATTTGTTTAAAAGTTTCAGCTTTAAGCTCTTCATTTACATCAGTAATAATAAAACTAGCAAAATAAACAACTTTTTCTAGGGCTTGCATTGGTAGATCAAGAACTAAACCAATTTTAGATGAAATTCCTCTTAAAAACCAAATATGGGTGCAGGGTGTTTGCAAAGTAATATGCCCCATTCTCTCACGTCTAACAATACTACGAGTAACCTCTACACCACATTTATCACAAACAATGCCTTTATATCTAATCTTTTTATATTTTCCACAATAACATTCCCAATCTTTAGATGGTCCAAAAATTTTTTCGCAAAATAAACCGTCTTTTTCTGGTTTTTGAGTACGATAATTTATTGTTTCTGGACGTGTAACTTCGCCATGAGACCAAGATAAAATATCTTCTGGCGAGGCTAGCTTTAATTTTATGGCATCAAAGTCTGTGGTTTTTATTGGATTAAGCATAATTTTATAATTATTTATTTATAATTATTTTTTATTCTTTTGTTCATTTTCTTTCTTATTATTAGAACCATCTCTTTTGTTTATTTCTTCCCCTTCTTTAAGCAGCTCTACATCTAAGCTTAAGCCTTTTAATTCTCTTACCAATACATTAAATGATTCTGGGACATTTAATTTTTTAATTTCTTCTCCTTTAATTATTGACTCGTAAGCCTTACTTCTGCCAGGAACATCATCTGATTTAATAGTTAAAATTTCCTGCAAAGAGTGGGCAGCGCCATAAGCCTCCATTGCCCACACTTCCATTTCTCCAAATCTTTGGCCGCCAAATTGAGCTTTACCTCCTAATGGCTGTTGGGTAATCAAAGAATATGGTCCAATTGAACGTTGGTGAATTTTGTCTTCAACCATGTGATTAAGTTTAAGCATATATTTATAACCAACGGTAATCTTGTTATCATAAGGATCGCCTGTTTTACCATCATAAAGTACAACCTTACCATCTTCTGGCAAGCCTGCCCTTTTTAATTCCTCTCTAATTTGTTCCTCTGTAATACCATTAAGGGCTGGGGTAGCTACTTTATAGCCTAATTGTTTAGCAGCAAAACCAAGATGGGTTTCTAATAATTGCCCCAAGTTCATACGAGAAACAATGCCCAAAGGAGAAAGAATTATATCAATGGGTGTACCATCCTCCATATAAGGCATATCTTCTATTGGTACAATTTTTGAGATTACCCCTTTATTGCCATGACGGCCAGCCATCTTGTCTCCTACTTGAATTTTACGCAAATTTGCTACTGATACTTGTATTGACTTGATTACGCCCGCTGCTAATTTATCCCCCTCTTCCCTAGAAAATATTTTCACATCAACAACCTTACCATGTTCGCCGTGTTCTAAATATAATGAAGTATCTCTAACATCCTTTGCTTTTTCACCAAAAATGGCGCGTAATAACTTTTCTTCCGCAGAAAGTTCTGTCTCTCCTTTAGGGGTAATTTTACCTACCAAAATATCACCAGAAGAAACTTCTGCGCCAATACGAATAATACCATTTTCATCTAAT
>JALSMD010000077.1 GCA_026987855.1 Candidatus Falkowiibacteriota bacterium
GAAATGTAAAATTGTAAAAAATAAAGTTGCTGCTCCATTTAGAACATGTGAGTTTGATATTATGTATAATGAAGGTATTTCTATTGCCGGCGATTTATTAGACGTAGGCGTTGCTTGTGGCGTAATTAAGAAGGCAGGTAACTCTTATAGTTTTAATGATATAAAATTGGGTGTTGGCCGCGAGAACGCCAAAAGGTTTTTGAAAACAGACAAGAAATTAATGAAAGAAGTTAGAAAGAAAATTTTAGCAGAAATAAAAGCGCGAGAAAAAGAAGAATAAAAATAATTTTTGATAAATTTTAATTTGCCACAGCTTTTAAGGCTGTGGCAAATATTGATTATCATAAAGACGAAAAATTTTTGTAAATTAAAAGTAGCTGAATTTTAATTGAATTTAATTTTGCTTTTATGAATATTAATATTTTAGTAAAACTGATAATGGACCAGGCTAAGGAAAAAGGGTTTGGCACAAGGCCTGAAGAAATTAGTGTTGCTGAAAAAATAGCCTTAATTCATTCCGAGGTTACAGAAGCTTATATTGCCTATCGTCATAAAAAATTTGATGGCAAAGACTGTTTTGCTGAAGAACTTGGCGATATTATCCAGAGAGTTTTACATTTGTGCGGCATATTTAATATTGATATTGAAAAAGAAATTTTAAAAAAGATTAAATTTAATAAGAAAAGAAAGTGGGACTGTCACAAGATAAACGAAAACCATACCTAAATTAAGCATAATAACAAAATGTTAAATATATGAATAAAATTAAATTTTTTGTAATATTCGTTTTTTTAATTTTAGGAAGCGCAAAAGCAGTTCATGCGATTGAGATTAATAGTCAAGAAAATATTGAAATTAACCAAGCCATTGAAGAAAATCTAATAGCTGTTGGCAAAAAAATTAAAATTACAGGACATATTGATGGCGATGTATTTTGTCTAGCAGAACAAAGTTTAGATATTAGTGGTCAGGTTGACGGCGATATAATTTGTTTAGCTAAAACGGTTAATATTTCTGGACAAATTAATGGGAGCGTGAAAGTTGCCGGATATAATATTGATATTAGCGGAAGTATAAGTCGTAGTTTAACAGCAATTGGTAAAGAATTATCGTTAAATGAAAATTCAATAATTAAAAAAGATGTTGTTTTTTGGACTAAAAAAATGGTTGCCAAAGGAAAAATTGGACGTGATTTAGAAGGAAGAGGACTAGATGTTTTTATTAAAGGTGTTGTAGGTCGTAATATTAATTTAAACATAATAGATCAAAATTTTAATTTAAACATTGATAAAGAAAGCCAAATAGGAGGAAATTTACAATATTTAGCCCCCCATAAGGTTGCTATTGACACAAAAACCGTTAAAGGAAAAATAATTTATAAGGAACAAATTTCGTCTACTAGCAGAAAATTTAATTTTGCTTCTTATGGTATGGCAACAACGATTTCTATATTTTCTGCCTTAGTTTTGGGGTTAGTAATTATTAGTTTTTGGCGAAGGCAAACACAAGAAATTACTGACCAAATGTTAAATCAGACTAAACTATCTTTTGGTTGGGGATTATTGTTTGTTATGTTTTTGCCATTACTTTCTCTTTTTCTTTTGTTTTCAATTATTGGAACATCTTTAGCTATAGTAATTGTTTTGTTATGGTTTTTAGTTTTTTTTGTTGCCCGTGTTTTTGTGGGGATTTTAATTGGACGTAGCTTGTTAGAATTTTTATATCCCTCAAAGAAAGATTCTATGATTTGGGCAATGATTTTAGGAATTGTGGTTTTGTGGATTCTTTTCTCACTGCCTTTAATAGGATTTGTTTTTTCTTTGCTTTCTTTTGTGTGGGGAGCGGGAGCTCTGGCGTTATATTTACGGTCAACCATTGAAGACAATTTATGATATTTAAATATATGAAACATCATCTTATTTTTGAAGGACCAGAGTTAGCTGGCAAGAGTTGGTTAATGAGTCAAATATATGATTACCTTGAACCAAAATATAATAAGACAGGCAAAGTGCTTGATGGTTGTCATTGGTTTAATTGTGATGTAGGTATTTATGGTACGGAATATGGAAAAAAAATTATAGAACACTATTTAGCAATGGCTGAAGAGCTAAAAGACAAAAATATTCTTTTTGAAAAATTTCACATTTCTGATATTGTTTACAATCGCTTATATCATAACAAGGAACTTTCTTATAAAGAAGCAGAAGATAAGTTATCTAAACTAGGTTTTAAAATAATTTTAGTAACTTTTCGGGAAGACGAAAAACTTTTAGAAAGAAGAATTCAAGATAGATTAAATCTATATCCTCACTATGAACGCATTTTACAACAACCAGAATGGTATATAGAAAAACAAAAAGAGTACTTAAAAGAGATTAAAAAAACAAAACTTCCTTATTTAATTATTGAAACAGGTAAATTGCCAAATTATAGCTTAGTTACAAAAATTTTAAAATGGATCGGAGAACAATAGTTTGACAGACGCCTTCTAAATATTTAATTGTTTATTATCTAAAATATTCTTTGCAAAAATAAAAGCGCCAGCATTCCAAGACTGGCCAGGCATTCCCATCGGTTTACCTGTTTTGCCGTGAAGCCATTCATTGAATTGCCAATTATTAAGGCTATTAGCGTAAGCAATCTTTCCCAGTTCTTTTAAAGCCTGTTTTTTATTCCCTATTTTTGCTAAAGCCAGAACAAAGAAACAGGCCGCAAACGGCCAGATTCCCCCATTATGATATTTATAAGGATAGTTTTGATTATGTGATTCCATAAAACGACGCCATAATTTAGATTTTTTGCTAATTGGGTTAAAGAGAACGGGCACGGGCAAGTTCTTTGATTTTTGTCTTTTTAAAATATTTTTAGTAATTATTTTTTGATGTTTGTCCGCGATAACATCAAAAATAATAGCCAAAGAGTGACCATATACATCAAAATCATTTCCCCAGAAAAGATAATTAACAAAACTTAAATAATAATCTTTTTTCTTAAAATTTTGAATTGCTTTAATTGTGGTTTGATTGTGTTGAGGGAATTTGTTTAAAGGTGTATTAAAGGGATAAAAAATAGCATTGAAATTTTCTTTAGTAATTTGCGTGTCTCTTATTTTGTATAAAGTTTTTACCTTGTACCAAAGCGCGTTTGTATATAAAACGCAACCACTGCGTGGCATAATATCTGCCCAATCACTTGCTTCGTTTTGAACTAACAATTTATCTATTGGATGTTCTTGGCAACTTAGCCAAGTAATTGCTTTTTTAATTTTATTTTTGAGTTGTAAGATGAAATTTTTGTCTCCAGTATAGCGCTCATAATATTTAATAGCAATAAGCCACCACAGAGTAGCATCAATACATCCCATTCTCCAAAAATTTATATAATTAGTATCTGGATTTACATAATTGGGAATTTGACCATTGCTAGCTTGAAAGCGCCCAAGAATTAAGAGACTTTTTTTAACTAGATGTATCAATTTTTTATTACCAGAAGTTAATATTCCCAAAGAGCATATACCAGTGTCACGAGCAAAAATGTTTAAATAGTTTCTTTGTTGAGCACGTGCGCACAAACTGCTTGCCATAATGCCAGATTGACAGGAATTTTTTGTCAAAAGTTCTATGGATTTTTGATAGCATTGGTTAATTATTGATTTCATATTTTTAGTTTGTTTGTTTTATTTATTATATCTTTTTATTTGTTAATTTTCAATGTTATGTAAAAACAAATTCAGGAGAATTGCGCATAAAACCTAAAAAATACGCTTTACAATATAAGATATATAATGATAAAATAAAATAAACATTTTACCTAATTTAGCTACTTAAAAATATTTATTAAAAATATTTAGCCATAAAAACAGAAAAAACCTAAGAACAAATTAGGATAATTTACAAAAGCTTTAGGCAGTTTTTAAAATTTTAAAGAGCGACACAAAAAGTATAAAAAATAATTAAATTTTTTTATGCCAAAACAATATGTTATTTTAGTTGACAAAAACAACAAAAAAATTGGTATAGAGGAAAAAATAAAAGCTCATAAAGAAGGAAAATTGCACAGAGCTTTTTCTATTTTTGTCTTTAATTCTAAGGGCGAATTACTTTTACAACAAAGAGCAAAAACAAAATATCATTCTGGCGGTCTATGGTCAAATACAGTTTGTAGTCACCCCAAACCAAATGAAACTTATAAGCAGGCCATTCATAGAAGATTAAAAGAAGAAATGGGTTTTGATTGTGAATTAAAAAAGGAGTTTTGCTTTATTTATAAAGCAAAACTAGACAATGATTTAATTGAATATGAATATGATTGTGTTTTTGTGGGTATTTTTGACAAAGATCCAATTCCCAACCCAGAAGAAGTAATGGATTATAAGTGGGTTTCTTTAATAGATTTATACAAAGACATAGAAAAACATCCAGAAAAATATACAGAATGGTTTAAAATAGCCTTAAAAAAATTAAAACAAAAAAGAGGAGATTGATCTCCTCTTTTTTGTTTGTTTTTTTAAGCTCTACCTCTTATCCTAACAGCGTTTATTAGTCTTTCTATAGCAGTGATATAAGCTCCAGTGCGCATATTAGTTTTATATTTTTGGCTTGTTTCCCACACTTCCTTAAAAGATTTGTTCATTATATAGCTTAAATTATTTTGAACTTTTTTGGCATCCCAATAAAAATGTCTTATGTTTTGCACCCATTCAAAATAAGAAACTACTACTCCGCCGGCATTAGCTAGCACATCTGGTATTACATAAACCCCTTTTTCAAAAAGTTCTTCCCCAGCTTTTATAGAAGTCGGCCCATTTGCAAGCTCAACAATAATTTTTGCTTTGATGTTTTTTACATTTTTTTCAGTAATCACATTTTCTAGAGCTGCTGGCACTAATACATTGACAGGCAACTCTAACAACTCTTCATTACTAATTTCTTCTGCTAATTTAAAGCCACGTAATTGTCCATTCTCTTTTTTGTATTTTATAGCCTTTTTAATATCAATGCCTTTCTTGTTATAAATTCCGCCCTGTGAATCAGAAATAGCAATAATTTTAAAGTCGTGGTCAGCTGCGATTTTTGCAAAGTTAAGACCAGCATTTCCAAAGCCTTGAATAGCAATTTCTATTTGATTTTTTTTAATGCGTAGTTTTTTGCGTAAATTATCAAACACATAGAAGCCTCCTTGCGCTGTAGCTGTATCTCTACCTTGAGATCCCCCTATTTCTATTGGTTTGCCAGTTACTACTGCTGGCGTATTAACTCCTTTTATTTGGCTATATTCATCCATAAACCAGGCCATTACTTGGGAATTTGTATAAACATCTGGGGCGGGTATGTCTCTGTCAGGACCTATGATATTGGCCATAACACGGACATAAGCGCGTGTTAAGCGTTCTATTTCTCTTTGGCTTAATTTTTTTGTATCCACAGTTATTCCTCCTTTCCCGCCGCCATACGGAATATTAACTACAGCGCATTTGATGGTCATCCAAAAAGCTAATGCTTTAACTTCGTCTAAATCAACTTTAGGGTGAAAACGAATACCGCCCTTAAAAGGTCCTCGCACATCGTTATATTGTACCCGGTATCCTGTAAAAATTTTTAATTTACCGTTATCCATTGTAACAGGAAAAGAAGCTTCTACCACTCTTTTTGGTTTTTTTAATATTTCTATTTCTTCAGTTTTTATAGTTATTTTCTTTTCGCGTTGAATAATTTCACAAGTTTTATCAAGCTGCCTTAAGCCCTCTTGAAAAGCATTAGCCATATTTTTATTTTAATTAGTTAGTTTATGGGGCCATTTAATTAAGCCTTCTTTTAGATTATATAATTTTTTAAAATTAAACTTTTCCATTATATTGGCTGTTTGCGCGCTTCTGTATCCGCTACGACAATAAATTAAATATTTTTTGTTTTTATCTAATTTTTGGATTTTATTCAGAAAATTTGGATCATAAAAGTTAATGTTAACCGCATTTTTAATATGCCCGTTTTGATATTCCTCCGGCGTGCGTACATCTAAAATAATTAAATTGCCATCTTTTGAATTGCCATCTTTTTGTATTAGTTGGTAAAAACTAGAGAAATCAAGATGTCTTATCATATCCTTTATTTTTCTAACAGAATTTTTAAAATTTTGTTTATTCTTCTTATATTTTTTTTGTTGTTCTTTTTGTCAAGGCATTGTTGTAAATTTGTTTTCAAAAATTCATTAAAAGCGCTACTAAGGGCGGATTGAACAGCTTGAAACTGAATAATAATTTGTTCACAATCTTTTTCATCTTCTATCATTTTGGCAATTCCAGCAATCTGCCCTTTTATACGATTTAATCTAGTTATGATGTTGCTAGGCATGGCTTTAGTATTCCTCGCATTTAATTTGATAATAACTTTGAGGGTGATTACAAGCAGGACATTTTTTGGGAGCTTCGGGACCAACATGGACATATCCACATTCTCGGCAAACCCAAATAACCTCTTTATCTTTTTTAAACACAGAACCAGACTCCACTTCTTTTAATAGTTTTTTGTAGCGTTCCTCGTGGTGTTCTTCAGCGCGGGCTATAGCCTTTAGTCTGGCAGAAATTTCAGTTAGCCCCTCTTCCTCTGCTGTTTTGGCAAATTCAGGATACATAGTGGTATATTCATAGTTTTCTCCTGCAATAGCCGCTTTTAAATTTTCAGCAGTATTGCCATAAGCTGTTGGAGCGGCTGTTTCTATCTTTATTTCTTCGTTTTTTTCTCCTATCCTTTCTTGTAATTCTTGAATGTGTTCAAACAACCTTTTGGCATGAACCTTTTCTTGCTCAGCTGTTTCTAAAAAAATAGCTGCAATTTGTTCATAACCTTCTTTTTTTGCTATTTTAGCATAAAAAGAATAACGGTTACGAGCTTGTGATTCACCTACGAAGGCTTTAGTAAGATTTTGTAGTGTTTTTTTCATAGTTTTTAATTATTTATTAAATTAAATTTATTATATTTTTATTATATATTATTTATTTTACTTCTTCAATTTTGATTTTAAATAAGTTTGTTTAATTTTTCTTTAAGATCTGTTTCTGAATGTAAGCCGACAATTTCAGAAATAACTTGCCCGTTTTTAAAAATTTTTAAAGTGGGAATCCCGCGTATATCGTAATCTGCGGCAATGTCAGGATTTTCATCTACATTTAATTTTCCTATTTTAATTTTCCCTTCATATTTTTTAGCTAGATTATCAATGATAGGACCCATTATTTGGCATGGGGCACACCAAGGGGCCCAAAAATCAACCAAGACAGGCAAATTAGAATTTAACACTTCTTTGTTAAAATTTTGACTATTAAACATTAGAGCCATATTTTTGGCAAAGAATAACAAAAAGATATCCCTTTGTTATTCCCCGATGAATTATTAGATTTATTTAGTTATTTGTAATATACCCTACTGGGGTATATTTGTCAAGAGTAATCAATTTTTCATTGTTTAAGATATGTATTATCGTAAAAATCCGCCTTTAATATATCTAAGCAAAATTAAGTAATTTGTTAAGTTTTTTTGTTTTGTGTTATACTTAAATAAAGTTTTTTGTTAACTAATATTAAACAAAGAAAGTATGAACTCCAAAAAGAAAAAGCTTAAAGTTTTGATGGCTTCATCCGAAATGTCTCCTTTTGCTAAGGTAGGAGGCTTAGCTGATGTAGTCGGAAGCTTGCCAACAGCCCTAAAGACTTTGAAAGTAGATGTAAGAGTTATTATCCCTAAATACGGTTTTATTGACAAAAACAAATATAGCTTAAAAAAAATTGCTAGAAACATTATTGTTTCGCCACGCATTAGAGTAAATGTTTGGGAGACAGAGGTAGACCAAAAAATAAAAGTATACTTTATTGAAAGCAAAAAATATTTTAATCGCCCCACTGTTTATTGGGGAAACAATTCAGAAAGATTTTTGTTTTTTTCTTTAGCAGTTTTAAAAGTTTTGCCCGTTTTAAAATTTAAACCAGATATTATCCATTGTCATGATTATCATACTGCTATGATCCCGGATCTTTTAAAAATTCAGAAAAATAATTTTTATAAAAACATAAAAACTTTATTAACTATCCATAACCTTAATTACCAAGGAAAAGAAGGCCCAGAAATTTTATCTACTGGCCAATTAAGTGTTAATTCGTTGAAAAGTTTATCAGATGATGCGCGTGATGGAGATATTAATTTTATGGTCCAAGGGATTTTAAATGCTGATATTATAAACACTGTTAGCCCGACTTATGCTCGTGAGATTTTAAAACCATCTTTTTCTTGTGGTTTAGACAAAATTTTAAAAAAAAGAAAAAAAGATTTATACGGTATACTTAATGGAATTGATGTTAATTTCTTTAACCCACAAACCGATGTATTTATTAAACAAAATTACTCTTTTAAAGCTTTAGACAAAAAGGTAAAAAATAAATTATATTTACAGGAAAAGTTAGGCTGGAAACCATCCCCAAACAAAATGTTAATAGGTTTGGTTAGCCGTCTAGTTTGGCAGAAAGGAGTGGATTTAATCAAAAAATATTTTGCCCGCCTAAATTGCCAGTTTGTTTTTTTGGGCACAGGCTACCCTGAATATGAAAATCATTTAAAAGATTTGAACCGAAAACACCCTCTTAAATTTAAGGCCTTAATTAAATTTGATATTAAATTAGCTCAAGAAATTTACGCTGGCGCAGATGCTTTCTTAATGCCATCTCGTTTTGAGCCTTGCGGCCTTGGACAAATGATAGCAATGCGTTATGGCGCTTTACCAATTGTACATACCACTGGTGGATTAGCTGATACCGTAGATGGTGAAGTAGGCTTTAGATTTAGAAATTTTTCTTCTAAAAATTTATACAACACTATTGAAAAGGCAATAAGTGTTTATAAAAATAGCCCTAAAAAATGGCAAAAAATGCAAAAAATAGCTATGCAAAAAGATTTTTCTTGGAAGAATTCAGCTAAGAGGTATTTAGATTTATATTATAAGATTGCTAAGTAGATTTTTAAGCAGAAATGTGGTATAATTAAATCAAAGGTGAATTAAATAATAAATAATAATGCCAAAAAATAAAATAGTTAAAAGTCCAACACTTGACTTCATAGTTAGTTCATATTTTTTGTTTATTTTCATTGTTCTTTTACACTCCTTGATTTCTCAATGGATTTTTGGAGAAGATCTTTTTATAAATAATTTTTACTCCTTTTTAACTTTGCACGCAACATTTTTTAGCTTGTTTTTTTTGATTAATATTTTTATAGAAGAAATCAAAAATTATTTTATTCAGCATATTTTTTATTATTTTCTATGTGGCCTGATAGGCATAATTATAGTTGAATGGATTATAAACGGAAATTTTCATATTCACTATTTAGGACAATTTTTCTTTTTTATGTTTTGGGCTGGAACAGCTAGTTTAGCAAGAATGTTCATAGAAAAAAAAGAATGGCCGGAAGTAATACAGCATATTTTTATAGAACGTCTAGTTGTTCTTTATGTTTCTATTATCTTTATAGGGATGCTTGTTTATTTTATGTTTCAGAGTTTTGTTGTATGGAAATTAATAATAATTTTGTTTTATTTTTTTCTCAATATAATTATTATTAAACAAATATTTTATTTTAAGCAAAACATAATAAAAATAAATGATAAAAATAAATGACTAGAAATTATTTAATTAATTATTAAAATTAAAAACTTATGAAGAAAATTAATCCAAAGTCGTTGTTACAAATCACAGTGACTTCAGTTTTAACCACCTTAGCTGCAGTGGGCATTGTTTATGCAGCTACAACAATTGGGGCTAATATTAGCACCTCAGGTACTTTAACAGTTGGTGGCGCTTTTACAGCTACAAGCACAGCCACATTTGAAGGTAATGTTGCTTTGGGTAACGCTGCCAGTGATTTAATTACAATAACAGGAACGCTTAATAGTGATTTAAATTTTGGACAACTTTATAGCCCTATAAATGTTGCTGATATTGAATTTTATGATTCTGATGGCAATTTAACATTAACAGCCGCTGATACAAGCGGAGCAGTAACTGTAACAATTCCTGCTACTTCTGGAACACTTGCTTTAACTTCTGATTTATCTGCTTATTTGCCATTAGCTGGCGGAACAATGACTGGCACATTGAATATGGGCGGTCAAAATATTACTAATGCTGGCACTATTTATGGTGCTTTTGTCGGCAATTTAACTGGAAATGTTACAGGAACATCTACCGGTGCTCTTACTTTAGGCAACATAGCCGCAAGTGATTATTCAACAGATGCTGAAAGAAATGCGGCTTTAGCAAATTATTTGCCATTAGCTGGCGGAACAATGACCGGCAATTTAGATATGGGTGGAAATGATATTACTAACACTGGGACCATATCAGGCGGAAGTATTAACGCGGGCACAAACTTGATAATAGGAGGTGGAATTCCATTAACCGGACATTTTTCAGCAACAGGAACTGTTGGCAACAGTGGCGCAATAATAGCTTCAAGTTCTTGTATTACTGATACAATTGCTGTGTCAGGCGCTGCTGTTGGTGATTCAGTAACAGCTTCTCCAATGGATGCAGCAATTGAGGCGGATTTAATTTGGAGTGCTTATGTTTCAGCACTTAATACAGTAACAGTGAGATTATGTAATCCCACAAATGTTGATATTACAAGTGCTGATAGAACATGGAGAGTTGATGTTTGGAAACATTAATAATAAATTTATTTTATAAAATATATGAGAAACAATATAATTAAAAAATTTTGTATTATTGTATGTATCACTTTATTGTTTTCAACAGCAGTTTTAGCAGCTACAAACGATTTTACAGCTAACAGCGACATCATTGTGAGTGGAGTAACTTTTGGCACAGGCTACACAAATATGATCATTTTTAATGGTTCTACAGCAGAGTCTTGGCAGTTTAATAACGGAACTTTTATTGTCACTAACCCCGGCACATTTAAAGTCGGTTCTGCTGATTCTAGTGTAAAATCTTTTAGGATTTTATTAAATGGTTCTACTGTTGCCTGTGACGAAAACACAAATCCCGGAGTAAGTTATACTACTTTGCCAACTGATCCCGGAATATACACTATTCAGCCATCATCAACAAGCGATTGTACAGATTTATGTTCTTCTATAACAGGTGCTTTAACTTATAATGATTATCCCACTTGTGGTGCAGCAAGCTGCGTTGCTGGTTATGTTTTAGTTGGTTCAGGATCATCAGCCGGATGTTGTCCAACAGTAGAACATGCTTTGTCTTATAATTCGTATCCAACCTGTGGGGCTGCTAGTTGTGAAAGCGGATATGCTTTATCTGGCTCTGGTTCTAGTGCAACTTGTGTAGCTGTTGGCAGTGGCAGCAGCATTCCTTTTCCTCAGAATATTCAAACAACCTATCAAGTTTATGATCCAAAAACAGGGAAACTCATAGAGGGCTTTTTGGAAGAAGATATAAAGAAAAGCAAAACAACACAACCAGCAACAAAAACTATTATTAATAAATATGATGAACAATGGAAACAAATTATAAATGAAGGCAAATTAATTTATAATGGAGATGTTAACAAAGTTTTAAATGAAATGGGCTTAAAAAGAAATTTGACCCAAGAAGCTGAAAATAGATTAAAATATGTGAAGCCAATAATAGAAAATATAAAAGCCGACACAGAAACAGTAAACGCAATTACTAATTTTATTACTTATGGAACAAAAAGCACTTTATTTTTAGGAACAGGAGAAAGGGCAGGAGTAGTTAATTCTTATAAAAGCGCTTTTGGAAAATTGCCACGGACCGAAGAAGAATGGAGAGATTGTATTGCTATTGCTAATGGTCGTTGGCCAACAGAAAGAAATGAGATTACTGAAAAAAATGCTACCAATGCTTTTAAGAAAATATATTTACGCGAACCAGATAGGTTAAATCCTCACGATGATGCTGCTGTTGTTATAATAGCTTATGGTCTGCGCCCACAGACAAGAGATTTAAATAAAGAAAAATTCGCAATAAAAGTTTTTAGAACTATTTATGGTTATAGCCCCTCTTCTAGTGAGGCTTGGGACATAGTAAGAGCAATAGCTTACTCCGGCGCAAGTAGATAATTTATAGTTTTAAACAAAAAAAGAAAGGCAACCCTTTTGGGTTGCCTTTTAGTTTAATTATTGTATCTATACATTTTGATAAAAATTTAAAGAATTGCCAAAGTATTGTAAAACAAGAAATCACAAAAGTTAATTGACCAGATATTTTTAAATTGTTACACTGTAAATGTTTATATTATTAATTTTTTAAAAAATATGTCGTTATCAATTGGGATAGTAGGATTACCAAATGTAGGAAAGTCAACATTGTTTAATGCCTTAACCAAAAAACAGGTTGAATCTTCTAATTATCCTTTTTGTACAATTGAACCTAATGTAGGAGTGGTTAAAGTGCCAGACGAAAGGCTGAAAAAAATTGCTGCAATTTCAAAGCCAAAACAAATAATAAATACAACAATTAAGTTTGTTGATATTGCAGGTTTGGTTAAAAATGCTCATCAGGGAGAGGGACTAGGCAATCAATTTTTAGCGCATATTCGTGAGTGTGATGCGATTTGCGAGGTAATAAGAAATTTTGTTGACTCAAATATTATTCATGTTGATGGTCGCGTTGACCCAAACTCTGACAAAGAAACCATTGATTTAGAACTTATTTTTGCTGATTTAAATACTGTGGAAAAGAGATTAGCTGGAGTGAGCAGGGAAGCAAAAAGCGGCGATAAAGAGGCAATTAAATTAAAAAAACTTTTAGAGATAATTAAAAATGAGTTAGAAAAAGGAAAAGCTGTCCGTGACCTAGATTTAGAGGAAGAGGAACAAAAAATGATTAAGCCCCTTAACCTTTTAAGCCAAAAGCCCATAATTTATGTCTTAAACTCGAAAGAAAGGCCAGCTAACCTTGAAGAGTTAAAGAAAGAGTGGAAACAAAACATTATTTGTCTCGACGCCAAACTAGAAGAAGAAATTGCTGCTTTATCTGAAGAAGAACAAAAGGAATATATTAAAGAATTAGGACTAGAGGATAGCGGGCTAAACAAGTTGATAAGAGCTTCTTATGACCTGTTAGATTTAATAACTTTTTTTACTACTGGTACAGATGAAACACGCGCTTGGACAATTAAGCGTGGCACAAAAGCGCCAGAAGCGGCTGGCGTTATTCACACTGATTTTGAAAAAGGTTTTGTAAGAGCAGAGGTTATTTTTTGGAAAGATTTTATTAAGGCTGGCGGTGAAGCCGCAGCCAGAGAGAAAGGCTTGCTTCGCATAGAAGGCAAAGATTATATTGTTCAAGATGGAGATATTTGCCATTTTTTGTCTAATAAATAATTAAAGCATAAAAAATCGTTCATAGCCACTTATTTATAAATAGAAATTTATAAATAATAAAGTTAGAAATATATAGTATATTATAAGACTGCCCGTCTTTTTAGGTTTATATTAATTAAGATTTTGCTTTTTATTTTGGACAAATGTTTAGATTATAAACTTTAAAACGATTGTAATCTAACTGTAACCCATAGGTTATAAAATTTAATTTTTAATTTAAGCTTTTTCTTTCAAATTTTTTTTGATACAATAAATAAAAACAAGACAATAAATTAGTTTATGAATAGAGACGAAATACAAATATTAAAACACAAAGAACATTTAGATGCGCGCAGAGTAAAAATAATTACTTTTATGTCTTTTTTATTGGGTTTTTCCCAAGCGCTTTTGACTTATGTTTTGTCCACTTATTTTGTTAGGGCTGCTGGTACAGATAATATTGGCATTTTTTATTTTATTTCTTATATTATTATTTTGTTTTCATTGTTAAATCTTCATAAATTTGTTCGTTTTTTAGGGAAATCACAAGTTTTTTATTTTTTTTTAATATTAAAAATTTTTGCCATTGCTGCGCTTATATTTTTGCCTCCTTCTCCCGGCGGGATATTGTTTTTAATGTTTTATATTATCTTTGGTGTTCTCGGGTGGGTAAGCATTGATATTATTTTAGAATCGTTTTCTATAGATCATCGTTCGGGCAGAATCAGAGGCCTTTATTTAACTATTGCGAATGCTGGATTTATGATTGGTCCCTTCATTTCTTCGCGTATTTTGCAATCAGAAGGTTTTAGTAAGATATTTTTATTATCTTTAATTTTTAATATTATAATACTTTTAATAAGTTTTTTTGGTGTTGGTGCTGTTAACCACGGCCAACCTCCAAAGACAACTGTTAAAGAATTATTAAAGAAAGTTTCAAAGAGAAAAAATGTTTTAAAGGCTTACTATATTGCTTTTGTTTTAGACTTTTTCTATGCCCTAACAATAATTTATGTTCCCCTACATCTTTTGTCATTAGGCCTTAGTTGGCATGATTTAGGTTTTGTTTTTACTATAATGCTTATTCCATTTGTTTTAATTCAATATCCTGCTGGAATGCTTGCTGATAGAAAACTAGGGGAAAAAGAGCTTTTAATATTTTCTTTGCTAGTAATTAGTTTGTCTACTGCTTCAATTTATTTTGTTGAAACTCCCAGCATCGCCCTTTGGTCTTTTATATTGTTTATTACACGAATAGGAGCCGCTTTAATTGAAGTTTTACGAGATTCATATTTTTATAAAAGAATTGATGGTCATGATGTTGATTTAATTGATTTTTTTAGAACTTCTAGACCAGTTGCCTATATTTTAGCTAGTATTTTTTCCACTTTATTGTTATTTGTTTTTCCCTTAAAATCTGTTTTTATTTTAATTTCAGT
>JALSMD010000078.1 GCA_026987855.1 Candidatus Falkowiibacteriota bacterium
AATTATCCCGGTTTTAAATCAATTCAAGGATTTGAATTAATTTTAAGAATGAAAGAACAAGTTGAAAATATAGGGATAGAAATAAAAAACGAAGAAGTGAAACGAATTTTTAAAAAAGAAGAATGTTTTGAAGTTATTACTGAAAAAAATAAATATAGCGCTAAAACAATAATTTTAGCAATTGGCCTAGCGCCTCGCCGTTTAGCTATTCAGGGAGAAGAAAGATTAATTGGCAAGGGAGTATCATATTGCGCTAACTGCGATGCCCCTCTTTATAAGGACAAAGTGGTTGCAGTGGTGGGAGGAGGAAATTCAGCTTTAGATGCGGCAGAACTATTATCAAAAATAGCAAAAAGGGTTTATCTAATACATAGGCGTCAAGAATTTAAAGCATTTGAAGCTTTAATTGACGAGGTTAAATCAAAAGATAATATTGAAATTGTTTTAGATAGTGTAGTTAATGAAATTATTGGAGAAAAGAAAGTAGAAAAAATCAAAATAAAAAATATTATTAATAAAGAAGAAAAAATTATGGATATTGATGGTGTTTTTATTGAAATAGGACGAATTGCTCATACTGATATAGTGGCTGATCTAGTTAAGTTAGATGAAAAAAAGCAAATTATTGTAGACGAAAAATGCCAAACTAATGTAGAAGGAATGTTCGCCGCAGGAGATGTTACCCAAGTTCCTTTTAAACAAATTACTATTGCTTGTGGACAAGGAACAATAGCTGCTTTGTCTGCTTATCAGTATCTTCAAATGAAACAAGGCAAGGTCGCCAATGTAGTGGATAGAAGTTTTCCCAAAAAGCAAGCATAAATATTTATATTTTATAAAATATTGCCCCGTTAGCTCAGTTGGTAGAGCAGTTGCCTCTTAAGCAAACGGTCGGGGGTTCGAGTCCCTCACGGGGCACTAAAAAAACAATCCCATTAGGGATTGTTTTTTTAGTATGGTTATACAACTCTACTTGAACTTGTTTTATCAAAAGCTCTTGATTGACGGGAAGTAGTCGCGCCTTCAGCGTGACTTAATCTACACAATGGCGCCACTCCGCCTTTCGGTAGAAAAAACAAAGCGGCTTTTTAATATTAGAGAATAAAAATTATTGCTTGATAGGCATAACAATATAAATATAACTATCATCATTTTCAGGCTTGATAAGGCAAGGGGTATTGCTGTCAATAATTTCTATAATAATATTTTCGGTATCAATATTATTAAAACCATCTAACAGATAGCGATAATTAATAGTCACACCATTATCATTGCCGTTAATAATAGCTTCTACCTCAGCTATGCTCTCTCCTTTCTGGGCAGACACAGCAGAAACTAAAATTTTATTTTGGTTCTTTGGAAAATCAAGGCTAATATCACAAATTTTATCCTGAGAAAACAAAGATGATGCTTTTACAGCCCTAATTAACTCATTACGCGATGCAATAGCTTTGGTTTTGTGGTTAGTAGGGATAATTTGTTTATAATCCGGAAATTGCCCTTCTATCAAACGAGAAACTAATTCTGTTTGATTAATTATAAACATAATTTGATTATCATTAACATGGATTTCTATTTCTTGACCTTCACTTTCATTTAAATTACTTAAAATTCGCAATAGTTCTTGGAGGGTTCTAGCGGGGACAATTATATTGCCAGTTTCTGTCTTTTTATTTTTATTCTGTTTTGCCTTGATTGTTTTCTCTGTTAATCTATGGCTATCTGTAGCGACCAAAGTTAAAGAATTATTTCCAAAAGCAAATAATACTCCTGTTAACTCTATTCTCGTATCACTATTAGAGACAGCAAACACAACTTGTGATAAAGACTGGCGTAAATCTTTGGCATTTATTGTCCAACTTAAATCATTCTTGAATTCAGGAATTAAAGGATATTCCTCTGCCTCTATGCCTTTTATTTTTGTCTTATATGATTCACTTTCTATATTAAGAAAAGGATCTTTTTTTTCTATTTTTACCTTTTTGTTGGCAGGTAATAAAGATATATAATCATAAATTAATTTAGCATCAACTGTATATGCCCCTTCTTTTTCTATTTTTCCTCTAATTTTATGAACAATACCAATTTCCAAATCAGTAGCTATAAAACTAATATTACCATCTTTAGCTTCTATTTTGATATTACTAAGTATAGGCAAATTTTGGTTTTTACCAGCAATATGGCTAACAATAGAAACTGCCTGCTTTAAGTTTTCTTGTAAACTAGAAAATTTCATATTATTAATTGAATGAATTATTATTTAACATCTGTTTAATTGAGTTAATTTCTTGTTTAATTTTCTCATTGCCTTTTTCCTTTATTTCTCTAGCAATTTTATTACAAGCATGCATAGCAGTAGTATGATCACGTCCGCCTAATTCTTGCCCAATAGTAGGAAATGAAGCGTTAATTTCTTCACGCATTAAATACATAATGATCTGTCTTGGCATAACCAATTCTTTGCGACGACATTTGCCAATTATATCTTTTACTTCCACATCATAGAATTGGGCAACGGCATTAATAATATCTTTGGCTGTAATAGATTTAGATTGAAGGGTAGACATTAAATTAGATAAAACATTTTTTACGCTTTCAACTGTTGGTGTTGAATTATTAAACTCGTGGTAAGCAATAACTTTGTTTAATGCTCCTTCTAGTTCACGGACATTATTCTCAATATTATTAGCAATATAGAAAATAATATCTTTTTCTAAATAATAATTTTTTTCCTTGCACTTTGCTTCTAAAATTGCCATTCTAGTCTCAATATCTGGTTGAGTAACATCAACAATCATTCCCCATTCAAAGCGAGATAATAGTCTTTTTTCTAAAGCCGGAATTGATTTAGGAGGTCTATCTGAAGTGATAACAATCTGTTTGTCAAATTGATGTAGCTCATTAAAAGTATGAAAAAATTCTTCTTGTGTTCCATCTTTCCCTCCCATAAACTGAATGTCATCAATTAACAACAAATCAATATTCCGATATCTGTCCTTAAATTCTTTTATATTTCCACTGCGTACAGCCTGAATATAATCATTAGTAAATTTTTCACTGGTAGTATATAAAATTTTATCTAATTTTCTAGAAACTTCATGACCAACTGCCTGAAGTAAATGTGTTTTACCTAACCCTACTCCACCATAAATAAATAAAGGGTTATAGGCTTTTCCCGGGTTAGAAGCAACCGCCTGACAAGCGGCATGTGCCAACTCATTTCCTTTTCCAACCACAAAATTATCAAATGTATATTTAATATTTAAACCAAAACGGTTAATTGATGGACCCTCTTGATCTTTATTTATTTTTATTTTCTTTAATAATTCATTAACTGTCCCTACCTTTTTTGGCTCAACTTTATAAAAAATTTCTTTGATTTTTTTATTTGTTACATTTTCTAAGGCAACGGCGATTTCATTATGGTATTTTTTTTCAAGCCAAGTTTTGGTAAAAGTGTTGGGAACGCCAATTATAACTTTTTCATCATCTAAATAAGAAATAAAGGTGTTGTTAAACCAAGTGGTAAAATTAGCTTTAGATAAGTTTAATTCTATCTCCCCCAAGACAGCTTGCCATATTTGTTCATTAGTCATAAAAATTTTTTTAATTATTAGGAGTCCTTTAAATTTATAAAACATTATATCAACATTTTTTATGTTTTAAAAGAGTTTTGATGTTTACAAATTGTTGATAATTCGTGGACAACCATTTTTATTTATTGCTTTTAAATTTTTTATGTTATAATAAATAAAACTAATCATTACAACAAATTTTATGTCTAAACTTATTAAAACCTACCATATTATTACTATTGGATGTCAAATGAACAAAGCTGATAGTGAGCGCATAGCGAGTTATCTAGATGGTCTTGGCCTTAAAGAGGTGAAAGACAGAAAAGAGGCTGATTTAGTAATATTAACCACTTGTGGCGTTAGACAGTCAGCTGAAGACAGAGTATATGGACTAATTCCAAAAATAAAACGTGAAAACCAAAAAACGAAAATTATCTTGACCGGTTGTTTAGCAAAAAGAAAAGATGTCCAAAAAAAATTATCAAAAAAGGTTGATATTTGGTTGCCAATTACTGAATTAACAAATCTGAACGAAAAATTAAACAAAAAATCCTCTAAATTCTCTGGTAGTCTATCATATTTAGAAATTCCAGCTAAATATCGTTCTTCTTTTAGTGCTTTTGTGCCAATTGGAAATGGTTGCAATAATTTTTGTACTTACTGCGTTGTTCCTTATGCGCGAGGACGTGAAACATACAGGCCAACTGGAAAAATTATCGCTGAAGTAAAAAAATTAGTCAAAAATAATTACAAAGAGATAACTCTAATTGCTCAAAATGTTAATAGTTACCAGTATCGTAAAATTAGCTTCCCCACTCTCTTGTCTAGGGTGGCGGAAATAAAAGGTGATTTTTGGATACGTTTTGCTACTAGCCATCCAAAAGATATGAGTGATAAGCTAATTAAAGTAATTGCTGATAATCCAAAAATTTGCCGTCATATTCATTTGCCAGCTCAATCTGGTGATGACAAAATTTTAACAGCTATGAACAGAAATTACACTCAAAAACATTATTTATCTTTAATAGAAAAAATTAGAAAATCAATACCGGGCGCATCAATCACCACTGATATTATTGTTGGTTTTCCCGGTGAAACTAGATCTCAATTTAATAATACTATCAAATTATTTAAATTAGTTAAATTTGATATGGCCTACATTGCTCGTTATAGCCCGCGTCCAGGGACCATGGCTAGTCAACTTGAAGACAATGTTAGCCCCAAAGAAAAAAAGAAAAGAGAACAAGAATTGATGAAGATATTAAGAAAAACAGCTCTTGCTAACAATAAAAAATATTTAGGCAAAACCGTTAAAGTTCTGGTAGAAGATAAAAATAAAAAGAATGAATGGTTTGGCAAAACCGATACCTACAAAACAGTAAAATTTAAAGCTCCTAACAAACAAAATTTGCGGGGGCAATTTGTATTTGTAAAAATTACAAATGTCCAGGACTTTGGCCTTGCAGGAGAAATTTATTCTTAACTAAACATATGTTAAATTTATGCCTCAAAAAAAACCAAAAATTATAGTTGCAGTGTCTGGAGGATTGGATTCATCTATGGCGGCCTGGCTTTTACAAAAGAAGGGTTATGAAGTGCTTGGGATTTTTTTACGACTAACTTCTGATGATGTTCAAGAAGAGGCAGCTAGAAAAGTTTGTCATTACCTTAACATAAAATTTTATCCTATTAATTTAAAATCTAGGTTTAAACAAAAAATAATCAATTATTTTTTGGGTGCTTACGCTTGCGGCCTTACTCCTAACCCTTGTATTAAATGTAATTACGAAATTAAATTTGGCGAGCTTTTACGTATAGCCAAAGAGTTAAATATCAACTTCTTAGCCACTGGACATTATGTGCGCAAAAAAACCACTAAAATCAAAAATAAAATTATATACAGATTATTTCGTGCAAAAGACAAAAGCAAAGATCAATCTTATTTTCTTTATCGTCTTAATCAAAAACAACTGGCTCACACTATTTTTCCTTTGGGCAATTATCTTAAAAATGATTTAAAAAAAATAGCGCAAAAAAATAATATTCCTTATTTTCAAAAAGAAAGCCAAGATATTTGTTTTTTACAAGAAAATGGTCGCATTATTGACCATAAAATTTTCTTACAAAAACATCTAAAGCTAAAGCCGGGTTCAATAAAATTATTAGGTAGCAACAAAGTGATTGGCGAACACAATGGTTTACCTTTATATACGCTAGGCCAAAGAAAAGGTGTGGAAATTGGAGGTACTGGCCCTTTCTATGTAGCTGGATTTGATTATAAAAAAAATATTCTTTATGTGGTTTCTAAAGACAATTTAAAGGCTCTATGGAAAAAAGAATTTAGAGTCAGTGAATTAAATTGGATAAGTGGCCTGCCTAAATTTCCTTTAATCTGTCAAGTTGTGATTAGATACCGCCACCAAGCAACAGAATGTATAATTGATACAAACAAAAAGAACAAAAATCAGTGTATTGTAAAATTAAAAAAGCCTGAGCGAGCAATTACGCCAGGCCAAAGTGCGGTATTTTATAATAAAGACGAGGTTTTAGGCGGAGGAATTATTATCTAATCAAAATTTGGTTAAGGAATAGGAAACGCTTTGCACATCTCTTTTACTTCTTCTTTTAATTGACTTAATTTTTGAGGATTATCTTTATTATTAATAGCCGTATCTATCCAAACAGCTATTTTTTTTATTTCATCTTCCTTCATTCCTCTAGTTGTGATTGCCGGGGTGCCTAAACGAATACCAGAAGGATTAAAAGGTGGTCGTGGATCTCCAGGAATAGTAGAGCGACTGGCAGAAATTCCAATTTTATCTAAAATCTCTTCCGCTTCTCGTCCACTGATTCCTTTGTTGGTTAAATCTACTACCATTAAATGATTATCAGTTCCATCTGAAATTATTTTATATCCTAAATTCATAAGCTCTTCTGCTAGTGTTCGGGCATTCTTAATAATCTGGGCAGCATAATTTTTAAAATCTTGAGTCAAAGCCTCGCCAAAGGCAACAGCTTTAGCAGCAGTTATATGGTCATGAGGTCCTCCTTGCATTCCGGGAAAAACTGCCTTATCAATTTGAGAAGCATACTCTTTTTTACACATTATAATTGCTCCTCGCGGTCCGCGTAAGGTTTTGTGAGTAGTAGTGGAGACCACATCAAAAATAGGCACTGGATTATTGAGAAGTCTAGCTGCAATTAACCCAGCAGTATGAGCAATGTCAGCAAAAGTATAAGCACCAACCTCATCGGCGATTTCTTTAAATTTTTCCCATTCAATTTCGCGAGAATAGGCACTATAACCTGCTACAATCATTTTAGGTTTTTCCCTGCGGGCAATATTGGCTACTTCATCCATATCTATTCTACCGCTCTTAATATCTACCTCGTATTGAATAAAATTATAAAGCATACCAGAAAAATTTACTGGATGTCCATGTGAAAGATGACCGCCGTGATCAAGTTTTAAACCCAAAACTTTATCACCTGGCTCTAAAAAAGCAAAATAAACAGCTGCATTAGCAGGAGAACCTGACAAAGGCTGAACATTAACGTGTTCGGCAGAAAATAACTTTTTTGCCCGTTCGCGGGCAATATTCTCAACATCATCAATAAATTGATTGCCGCCATAATATCTTTTTCCTGGGTAACCTTCACTATATTTATTAGTTAAAACCGTAGCCATTGCCTCTCGCACTGCTGGAGAAACATAATTTTCTGAAGCAATGAGTTCCATTTCTTCATTCTGCCTTTTTTCCTCTTCTAAAACTACCTTAAAAACCTCAGGATCTTGATTGGCCAAATGATCATAATTCATAATTTTAAAATTAAAAATTAAAAAATTATTTATATCTTTATTATATAATATAATAACAATTTATCAAAATTAAGCACATTAACAAATATATACAGATTAATATTATATTAGGAATAATAAAACCCCCTCTTTGAGGGGGATTTTGCACCGCCACGGGGAATCGAACCCCGGTTTTCAGGATGAAAACCTGATGTCCTAACCACTAGACGATGGCGGCTCATTTTAAAAATTGTCAAAATAAAAAACCCAATTTTTGGGATAACTACTCAAATTATAAACAAAAAGATATTTCCCGTCAAGACCCTTTTGGACTCATTTTTTAATAAACAATAAAAATTTAAAAAAACTAGAAAATTACCTGTTTCTATGATATAATTTTAGTAAATTAAAAATAATTTTAACATTATGTCAATTATCATTTTTTCAATAGCTGTTTTGATTATTTCAGCTGTTTTTCATGAATATGCCCATGGTTGGATGGCGTATAAATTAGGTGACAACACTGCAAAATATGCTGGCAGGTTAACGCTTAATCCTATCAATCATTTGGATCCTATTGGCTCAGTCTTATTGCCAATCTTTTTAATTATGTCTCATTCTTCGTTTTTCATTGCTTGGGCAAAACCAGTTCCTTATAATCCATACAATTTAAGGGATCAAAAATATGGTGATTTTAAGGTTGCTTTAGCTGGACCGCTGACAAATATCTTGATTGCTATTTTTTTTGGCGGTATAGCTAGAATAATAAGCACTAATTTAACTATTAAATCTACCCTTGTGATGGCTTATTTAGGAGGAAATTATGATTACTTATTATCTTTAATGCATAATTCGTTTTTAAATAGTGTTTTTGTAATGTCAATTATTATTTGTTTTATCAATCTCTTATTAGCCATTTTTAATCTAATGCCTATTCCCCCTTTAGATGGATCTAAAATTATTTCTACCTTTCTTCCTTTTAAGTTAAAAACTATTTTTTATCAACTTGAACCATATGGACTTTTTTTAATGTTATTTTTTGTAATGTTTGGGTTGTTTAAAATTATTTGGCCTATAATTTTATTTTTATTTTTTGGTTTAGTAGGATATTAATATGAAATTGTTAAAACTAATATTATTGCTTTTTGTAATAATTATTTTAAGCGCTTGCCAAAAATCTATGACTACAACAGATAAAATACGTTTTCCAGCAGTAGCTGGCCAATTCTATCCGGCCAACCCAGAACTTCTTAATTTAAAATTAGAAGAATATTTGACAACCGCTAATCCGCAAAAACAAAATGGTAAAATTAAAGCAATTATGGTGCCGCATGCTGGCTATGATTTTAGTGGTCCAGTAGCGGCTTATGCTTATAAATTATTAACTAATCAAGAAATAGACAATGTCATTATCATTTGTAATTCCCATACTTCTTATTTTGGAGGCATTGCAATTGATGATAATGATGTCTGGCAAACACCATTGGGCACAGTAGAACTTAATCATGATTTGGCAACCAGGCTAGTAAATTATAGCGATTTGATTTATTACGATAAAAAGGTTCATATAACTGAACATAGCCTAGAAGTACAAATTCCTTTTTTACAAAAAGTCATTAAAAATAAATTTAAAATTGTTCCCATTCTTTTTGGCAATGTTACCCATAAAAGTTATATTACTTTAGCTAAAGCTTTGGCGGAAAACATAGGAGATAATGATTTAATTGTTATTTCTACTGATATGTCACATTATCCCTCTTATAAAGATGCCCAACAAATTGATACAAAAACTTTAAAAATTATTAGAGAAGCTAACATACCAAAACTGGAAGAATATATTGAAAATATATTATCCCAAAATATTCCCGGAGAACAAACTCTACTTTGCGGCATTGATGGAGTAAAAACAGCAATAGAATTACACCATTTATTAAATTGGGATGAAATAAAAATTCTAAAATATGCTAATAGTGGGGATTCTGTGATTGGAGATAAAAAACAAGTAGTCGGCTATGGAGCAATTGCTTTTATACAAAAAGAGCAAAGCCAAAACAGACAAATATTAACAAATGAACAAAAAAATATTTTGCGTAATATTGCCAAACAAACAGTGGAAACATATATTCTTGAGGGTAAAATTCCAGAATTTGATATTAGAGATGAACGTCTTAATTGGCATGAAGGAGCTTTCGTCACTTTAAAAAAACATGGGAAGCTACGGGGATGCATTGGGCAAATTGTTCCTCAGAACAAGCCTTTATGGAAAGTGGTGCGTGATATGGCAATTGAAGCGGCCACTCAAGATCCACGTTTCCAACCAGTTTCACGAGAAGAATTAAATGATCTGGAATACGAGATAAGCGTTCTATCAGAACCAAAAAAAATAAACGACTGGAAAAAAATTCAATTAGGTAAACATGGGGTTATTGTGCGACGCGGTTTTAATTCTGGCGTATTTCTGCCACAAGTAGCAGAAGAAACAGGCTGGAATTTAGAAGAGTTTTTATCACACTTATGCTCCGGAAAAGCGGGCCTAGAACCAGAATGCTACAAAGATCCACAAACAGAATTATTTATTTTCACAGCACAAATTTTTTAAAAAATATGAAAAATATATCACCTGAACAATATTCAGAAAATTTACTTAAAGAACTAAAAAATAACCCCAATATTTCTCCGGAAAAATTAAAGGAACTTGAAGAATGGAAAAAAGAACGAGAAAAAGAGGGGTATAGCGGTTTTCCTATTATACGTAAAAGATATGATCTTGCCGATAATGCTCCTATGGAGGGCAATCCCCCTGTCAAAGCCCAAGAAAATGAAATTCAACTAAATAGGCGCAATTTTCTAAAAATACTAGGTATCGCTGGCGCTTCGTTAATAACAGGCGAAATAATAAACAAAGCCTATAAAATTCTCAACAATCAGAGCTTAGATAAAGAAAATCAAATAAATTTAAATACTACAAGAGAAGTAAATTTACAACAAAGATTTAATAATTCGCAAATATCGCCAGTAGAAAATAATTCTCAAAAGGAAAATAAAGAAGAATTTAAATTAGCAGATATCTTTTTTCAAAAATTCTCTGAATTATCTTGTCAAGAAAAATATTGGCCACATAAAATTTTTACTCCTGAATTCTTAATTGCCATTCAATTACAAGAAACGAAATTCAATCCAAAAGCTAAATCTAGGAAAGGCGCTATAGGAATTATGCAAAACATGGATATCTCAATAAAAGATGTAGCCCGTTTTTTAACTATTCTAGCTAAAAAAGGAAAAATTAAATATAATGGACCATCCGATTTAACAAAAAAACAATTAAAAGAAATTAAAAAAATGATAAAAGAAAATGCTGATTATAGCCGCGTTTTTGGCAAACTATTTTTAATGACTCTTTATCATTTATATAAAGTCGGACAAAAAGAATACCAAAATGGGCAAACTGAACTAACACAAAAAAAGTTAGCAGCCTGTTATAACGGAGGACATAGCTTATACAAAAAACCAGAATGGCGCTGGCCGCGTGAATCAAGGCATTATGCTCAAAAAGTTATGTTCTATAAACACTTATTAGAAAATATTCATTCTCAACTCCAAAAAGAAAACATTGTTTCCAATCAAAATTATGCTTCTATGTTGATAGCGAAACAAGCTGAAAAATATAAGATAAGAAGAAATAGAATCGTTAAACAATATATTAACAAAATAAAAGAAATAGAAACAAAAAAAGGTAGACCACTAAACGATGAAGAATTAAGACAATTATTTATTTAGTTCACGTCTTTAAGCCAAAATAAAAAACAATACAAATATTTGTATTGTTTTTTATTTTTTATAATTCTTCTGAACCAGGGGTGATTACCTTATCTAAAAGGTCAGCGTCATCCAATAAAATGCCTGTGCCACGAACCACGCAAGTAAGAGGATCATCGGCAATACGAACTGGTATTTTAGTGCTTTGAGCTATTTCCTTGTCTAAACCTCTTAATAAGGCTCCTCCTCCTGTTAATATTATCCCGTGCTCATAAATATCAGATACTAATTCGGGAGGAGTAGTTTCTAATGTTATCTTAATGTTTTCTATAATTTTGTTAATGGTTTTGCTCATTGCTTCTCTTACCTGGCTATCATTAATTATTACTGCTCTTGGCAAACCGTTTATTAAATCCCTTCCTCTAATTTCCATTTCCATCGGCTCTTTTAAAGGTGTGGCTGAACCAATTTTAATTTTTGCTTTTTCTGCAATCTGTTCGCCAATTAAAATATTAAACTCCTCCCTAACAAATTCAATTATATTATTATCAAGCTCATTGCCAGCTGAACGCAAAGTTTTCCAGGTCACTACTCCTCCTAAAGAAATTACTGAAATTTCTGTAGTTCCTCCTCCAATATCAACGACCATTGTTGCCACTGCTTCAGCAATTGGCAAACGAGCGCCAATAGCGGCGGCCATTGATTCTTCAATTAGATAAACTTTGCGGGCTCCAGCAGATTTAGCCGCATCTTCAACAGCTTTTTTTTCCACTTCTGTTATATCAAGAGGGATACCAATGACTACTCTTGGACGAGGAACCAACGTAAAGCTCTCGCTGTGTACTTTGTCAATAAAATATTTTAACATTTTTTCTGTTACTTCAAAGTCAGAAATAACACCATCAACCAATGGTTTAATGGCTTTAATATGCGCTGGGGTTTTACCTACCATTTTACGAGCCTCCTCGCCGACGGCTAAAATCTCATCAGTGCGCATATTAACTGCTACTACACTAGGTTCATTAATAATAATCCCCTTCTCTGGAGTATAAACTAAAGTGTTTTTGGTCCCCAGATCAATCCCTAAATCCTTACTAAATTTTCCTAATAATTTATTAAAAATATGTTTAATTTAACTTATTAAACTTAAATAATGTATAGTTCACAATGTTCAAAAATAACTAAAAAGTTTAGAAGTCAGAAATTTGTTTTCTGATTTCTAAACTTTGTTACATATTTTGCTTTGCGATTATATATTATAACTATGCGTTATACACAACATTTTTACTCTACGCCTTCGGCCTATAATTATAAATTTGCCTGCCTAACACATCAACTCCTTTACATACTCCACAACATCTTCAATATCTATTAAAATTATCTCTTTGCTATCTCTCTTTTTAATTTCAGCTTTGCTTTGGTTTATGGTTTTCTCGCTAATTACAATACGTACTGGGCAACCGATCAGATCAGCATCTACAAATTTTACTCCTGCGCCAACATCTTCTCGATCATCAAATAAAACTTCAATGTTTGCTTGATTAAATTTCCTATACAAATCTTCTGCTGTATTTTTAACTTCTTCTTTAGCGCTCTTTAAATAAAGTAAATGTACAAGAAATGGCGCTACTTCTTTTGGCCAGATAATTCCCTTTTCGTCATTATGTATTTCCACGATTGTTGCCATTAAACGACTTGGACCAATTCCATAACACCCCATAATCACTTCTTTTTGCTTGCCGTTTTCGTCAGTATACTTAAAGCCGAAACTATCTGAAAACCTTGAACCAAGTTTGAAAATATTACCAACTTCTACTGATTTTTCTTCTCTTAAATTTTCTCTACCGCATTCTGGACAGACCTTTTGTTCGTCAATAATTTCTCTATTAATAGCCACTTGGCAATTATCACAAATATAGATTATATCCTCTCCGGCTTTGGTCAAAGTTTGAAACTCATGAGAATATTTTGAAAAAGCGCCGCCAGAAGAATAAGTTAAATAAGTAATATCTCCTAATCCACAACGTTTAAAAATTCTAAAATAAGCTTTTTTGACAACCTCATAATAACTATCTAAATCATTCTTGTCTGTATGAAAGGAATAAAGATCTTTCATTGAAAATTCTCTACCTCGTATTAACCCTGCTTTGGCGCGTTTTTCATTGCGAAATTTGTTCTGTATTTGATATATATAAACAGGTAAATCTTTGTAAGAAAAAATATACTTTTGGGCTAAAGGAGTAATTACCTCTTCATGTGTGGCTCCTAAGGCATATTCTTTATTGTCTACTCCGACTAACTTAAATAAAGCGTCAAAATTATTCCATCGTTTAGTTTTTTCCCAGATTTCTCGCGGTGTTAAAGCTGGCATTAAAATTTCTTGCGCCCCAATTGCGTTCATTTCTTCTCGTATAATATCACATATTTTTTTATGTACCCTTAGGCCTAGTGGCAAAAATGTATAAATACCAGCGCTTAATTTGTCAACAAAACCAGCCCTGATTAAAATTTGGGCATTA
Organism: Candidatus Falkowiibacteriota bacterium; assembly: GCA_026987855.1. Taxonomy (GTDB): domain Bacteria; phylum Patescibacteriota; class Patescibacteriia; order Patescibacteriales; family JALSMD01; genus JALSMD01. Next base: position 13,650 of record JALSMD010000078.1, read on the forward strand.
AAACTAGTTTCATCACTAGGAATTTCTTTAATTGTTTTAGTGAAAAGTTTTGATTGTCGCATAAACAAAATTTTATTTTGGTTATTTTATCTTAACTAAAAAATTTATGATTGTCAAAATTAAATTACTCTACCCATCACGGAGCCTTACAACAAGCCAAAGGTTTAACTATGGAACAATTAGTAAGCCAACCCATTCCCCCGCCGTTACTATCAAAAGCCCAAAAAGCTCCTAACATTGTTGAATCATTGCTAGTCCACCCATTGCAATCGTTAGAGTTAGAAGTATATCCTGGCGGACCTTCCGCTATCCAGGCACTGCCTGACCAGTTGGAGATGTCTCCTTTTTCAATTGTAATAAAAATTTCATAAGTATGACAAAAATGGCTTCCTGGGTATTCATAGTTACAAATATAATTTGCTGCTTGGTATCCTATTAAAGAAGAAGTGGCAAAATTACCATCGTACAAGGCAGTAGTCGTACCAATAAACAAGGCTGGATTATAAGTATTTGCTATACCTAAAGAAGAGGTAGACACCCATCGTCCTCGCCCACTACCATCTGATTGCCACAAATATCCAGCTGTTCCTGTAGAATTAATACCAAATTCATATATCTCATCTAAGTCTAAATTAGTACGAGCTTCAGCGGCAGTAGTAGCACCGGTGCCTCCATAAGCAATAGCAATAGGATCTGCTTGCCAAGTTCCAGTAGCAATAGTTCCCAACTCAGTAATAAAAGCCGTTGATTTCCAAACCGGATCTAACCCATCAGAAAATAATATATAACCATTATTGCCTACTGGCAATCTTCCCCAAATATTAGACGGAGTATATACAATTAAATCTCCTCTTACAGGCGTAGATGTGGATGTGTCTGTATGATATGAACTTAAAAGCGGGTGAGCTGTCCCTGGTGTGGTGCTTGACCAAGTTGGCTTGCCGCCAACCATTACCAAGGCATAGCCATTTGGACCTGGAAGTATTTGAGAAATAGTATTGTCTGCACTGGCATAAACAAGTGAGTTTGCCTGGAAAGTGCTTGTGCCTGTGCCTCCATAAGCAACTGATATGACATTGCCTTGCCAA
>JALSMD010000079.1 GCA_026987855.1 Candidatus Falkowiibacteriota bacterium
CAAAAATATTTTTTAAACGTCAAGCTGATTGACAAAGAAATTTTCTAAGTTTACAATAAAAATAATAAACATAACAAAGTGTCTTATTAAAAGCATTAACATCGCTAAGCTTAAATAACCAATACAAAACAAAAGACTATTCTAACATTAAAACTAAATAACACATTAAGAATGCTAAAAATTGATTTTTATAGTTAATTTTTGAGAATCAAACCTAAAAATCATTTTACTAATAAGCGTCGTTTTGGGGCAACAAATTTGATGGATAATTTGGATTAAAAGTAAATTTATAATCCGTCTAAATAAAAATTATAATTTATAATCTAATGAAATAATTTTATGCCAAACCAGAAAAACAAACAAAATATTATAACGATAATTGGGTTTGGTCGTTTTGGAAAACTTTTAGCACATATTCTAACTCCTTATGGAGAAATTAATGTTATTAGTAGAAAGCCAGTCAAAAAATTTAAACAAATTTCCTTCAAGGAAATGTCGCGTAGCAATTGGATAATACCAACGGTGCCGATTTCAGTTACTCCAAATATCTTAAAAGAAATTTCTCCTTACTTGCAACCAAAAACTCTAGTAATGGATGTTTGTTCTGTGAAATATTATCCTTGCCTATGGCTAAAAAAATATTTACCCTCCCATGTGGAATTACTTGGCTCACACCCAATGTTTGGCCCAGATAGCGCTAAGCATGGTCTTAAAAATTTACAAATTGTTTTTTGTCCAATACGTATTAATAAAAAAAGATACAATGAAATTAAAAAAATTTTTTTAAGTTTAGGCCTTAAAATAATAGAAACTAGCCCACGCGAACACGATCGGCAGAGTGCTAAGAGTTTAGCTTTAGTGCATTTTATTGGAAGAGCTTTAGGACAAATGAAAATTAAAGATCCAGAAATATCTACTCTTGGATTTAAAAAGCTTTTGCAGGTATGCGAAAACGTTGAAAATGATAGTTGGAGGCTTTTTTTTGATATGCACAAATTTAATCCTTTCACAAACAAGGAAAGAAAAAAATTTATTAAATCTTTACAAAAAATTGATTTAATGATAGATTTAGATAATTACAATTTAGCTGATCTACGTAAAATTATCAACAAAATTGATGAAAAAATATTTTTTCTTATCAAGGAAAGGTTAGAAATTGCTCAAAAAATTGGTCAACTAAAAAAAGAAAATAATTTAGCGATCATTGACAAAAAAAGAGAAAAGGAATTAATAGAAAGGATGATAAATAAATTTAAAACAATAGACAAAAAATTTATCAAAAGTCTTTATAGTTTAATCTTTAATCAATCTTATAAAAAACAAGGAGGTAAAAATGGTTAAATCAATTTTAAATGATCTAAATGATCAAATTAAGAAAAACAAAAAAATTATAAATCTTGCTATAGGCGAGCCTCTAGTTTCTCCCCCGGGTGAACTATCAGAAATTTGTAGTCAAGTTATTAACGAAGGCTACACAAAATATATGCCTACAGGGGGAGATCCGGAATTAATTTTAGCAATACAGGAAAAACTAAAAAAAGAAGATTTGTATTATAAAGAAGATGAAATTGTCGTTACAGCAGGCGCCAAACCAGCCTTAACAGCAATTTTAAAAGTTCTTCTTGGTATTGGGAGTGGAGTTATAGTCCCTGAACCTTTTTATCCTCCCTTTGTTGGTGCCGTACAAATGTTAGGTGGACAAAAAATATTAGTTGACACCAAAAATGATTTTCAACTAACAGTTGAAAAAATACAAAAAAAATTGGAAAACAAACGAATTCTTCCTAGAGTTATACCTAGAATTATCATAATAAATTCTCCTAATAATCCAACAGGGTCTATTTATTCTCAGGGAGAATTAAGAAAAATTGCTGAATTTGCTTTTGAGAAAAACCTGTTCATCATATCAGACGAAACTTATTGTGATTTTGGATACACCGAAAAACCGCTAAGTATAGCAAATATTGGTTATAGGGATAAAATTATTATAGTTAGATCGTTTAGCAAGAGCTACAATGTTCCTGGTCTACGCATAGGTTATGTAGCTGGGCCAAAGAGAGTAATAAAAGAGGTAAAAAAAGTGATAGGAACGATGTTTGGATGTGCCT
>JALSMD010000080.1 GCA_026987855.1 Candidatus Falkowiibacteriota bacterium
AGATTGGCAAGCGAAAAAGATTAATACCGCATTGGGAGCATGGTTAAACCTACAATTACCCTTGGATAAGTTTGTTTTTACAGATGCAAGCACAGTCAGGCATAGTTTTTATTTAGATGAAGAGAAATACGATTATATTGAGGCGAATTCCAGTTTAATCCAAGAGTTGTTAGCAAATACTAAAATGTTATTAGATATGTTAAACGCTCTAGGAATTAACGAATATGATAATACAGCCTCTCTTTACTTAAAAGATTTATTATTACGTTTAGAAAAAATAGAAACTATTATTAATAAGGAACTAAGAGGAGACACAATTGAACAGTCAGAATATAAATTTATAGCAGATTTTATTAAACAATTTACAATTAAGGGTTTGGCCAATAAAAAGATAACCATACAATTTAAAAACAAGAGAGATATTTCTGAAAGCTTAGAAGGGGTAAAAATTATATTGTTAGCTACAAAGCAAAAAGAAAAGATTATTTTAAATGCAGGAGCCCTATTTAATTATCAAGAAAAAAGATAAGAATATGGTTAAGGTAATGGTGTTTGGTGCTTTTGACATTTTTCATCCCGGACATATAAATTTTTTAGAACAAGCAAGACAATATGGCGATTATTTAATAGTAGTAATAGCCAGAGATATAACTGTCAAAAATATAAAAGGCGCTTGGCCCTCTAATAACGAGAAAGATCGCCTTGAACAGATTAAAAATAGTGGTTTAGCTAATAAAGTTATTTTGGGTAATTTAGGAGATAAATATAGGGTTATTGTCAATTTTAATCCAGATATAATATGTTTGGGGTATGATCAGAATAGTTTTACAAATAATTTATATAAAGAATTAAAACGATTAGGTTTAAGTGATACAAAAATTATTAGACTAAACCCATATAAGCCCGAGATTTATAAATCATCAAAATTAAAATAACCCGAATAGACATTCGGGTTTTATTTTTAGTGCCGATGGTGGGATTCGAACCCACAAGCCACGAAGGCACACGATTTTGAGTCGTGCGTGTTTACCAGTTTCACCACATCGGCATTTGTGCTTTTAATTATAAAGAAAGTTTTTTAAAATGTCAAAATAAATTTAATGTTTAACTGGTTAAGCGATTTAAGAAAATTAACAAATGTTGAGCTGTGGTTAGAATTTAAGAAATATGACAATGAAGTAAAGAATTGAAAGTTGAATTTAATTTTATATATTTGCTTGTTGTTAAGCATTTGTGTTATAATATATTTATAAAATATGATTTATTAGTTTATGGGTAAGGTAATTTCTATTGTTAATCAAAAAGGAGGCGTAGGAAAAACAACTACAGCAGTAAATCTAGGAGCTTATCTGGCTTTTTTGGGTAAGCAAGTACTTTTAGTAGATATTGATCCACAGGCAAATGCAACCTCTGGGTTGGGTGTTGACCATAAAAATTTGGAACACGGAGTCTACGAGGCTTTAATAGGCCATAAAAAAATTTTTGAAGTTATTAAGAGAACTCTACAAAATGATTACCATATTGCACCCGCTACAGTTTCCTTAGCTGGCGCGGGCATTGAATTAGTTGAGATGGACGATCGCGAATTTAAATTGCAGCAAATTTTAGAAAAAATAAAAGACGATTATGATTATATTATTATTGATGGTCCCCCTTCTCTGGGTTTGTTAACAGTTAATAGTTTAGTGGCTGCTGATGAAATTCTAATTCCTATTCAAAGTGAGTATTATGCTCTGGAAGGATTAGGACAACTTTTGGATACAATTAGCTTAGTGCAGAACAACTTAAAACCGAATTTAGGTATTATGGGGGCTGTTATAACAATGTTTGATCGCAGAAATAAATTGTCTAGTTCTGTAATGTATGAATTATATCAATATTTTCCAAACAGAGTTTTTCGCACTGTTATTCCGCGTAGTGTTCGTTTAGCTGAAGCTCCAAGTTATGGCCGATCAATATTACATTATAACCCCAAATCAAAGGGGGGGAGAGCCTATTATAAACTAGCGAAAGAAGTTATTGATTTAGAAAGAAAACAAAGTTATATAAATAATAATTAAATTAAACATTTAAAAAATATGACCAACGGATTAGGAAGGGG
>JALSMD010000081.1 GCA_026987855.1 Candidatus Falkowiibacteriota bacterium
CCTCATCATTCCTCAATAAAACCGCATTCTTTATTGGCGCATTTAGCGCTATTTTTTGTTTCAATCATTAATTCTCCGCATTGAGGACATTTTTCTCCTGTTGGCTTACTCCAATAAGCATTTTTGCATTTGGGATATTGGTTACAAGCATAAAATATCCCCTTTTTGCTTTTTTTGACAACTATCTCTCCCTCATTACATTTAGGACATTTAACTCCTATAGAAAGCTGTTTATTTTCTTCAATATTTTTAATATTTTTACATTTAGGAAAGGCGCTACAAGCGAGGAACAAGCCAAAACGACCATTGCGAATAACCATTGGTGAACCACATTTATCACATAACTCATTATCATATTTCTGTTGTAATTCCTTTATTTTTTCGTCTTGATTATCATTGTTTTTGTTGTTAAGGCTTTTAATATTTTTACATTTAGGAAAGGCGCTGCAAGCGAGAAATTTTCCCCATCGGCCAGTTTTAATAATCATAGGCGCGCCACATTTGTCGCATATTTCTTCTGATTTTTCTTCTGGCATTATATCCTTTTTATTAATTTCCTTATATTTATTTTCTAAATTAGCATGAAAAGGAATATAAAAATCACGGACGACTGGCTGCCATTCAATGCGACCAGCAGCTATATTATCTAACTCGGTTTCCATTTGAGCTGTAAATTGAAAATCAACAATGCGAGGAAAATGTTCTACTAAAAGGTCATTAACAACAAAAGCAATATCCTTTGGAGCTAACCTCTTATTTTCATCGCGATGCACATACCCTCTAGCAATAATAGTAGCAATAGTTGGGGCATAAGTTGACGGTCTGCCTATACCATATTTTTCTAAAGTTTTAACTAAACCGGCATCTGAATAACGGGCTGGCGGCTTTGTAAAATGTTGCTCATTGTCTAATTTTTCTAACTTTAATTCTTCATTTTCTTGTAAACTAGGTAATTCAAATTCTTGGTTTTTCTCCGGATAAACTTTTAAAAATCCATCAAATTTTAAAATTTGCCCAGAAGCCCTAAATTGGTATGGAGTATTTCTAGCTTCAATATCAACAATAGTAGAATCGTATAACGCTTCTGACATTTGACTAGCCAAAGCTCTTTGCCAAATTAATTTATATAATTTATATTGTTGAATGTTTAAGGAATCTTTAATTGATTCTGGATCACGCCAAACTTCTGTTGGCCTTATGGCTTCATGCGCTTCTTGTGCTCCTTTAGTTTTAATTTTAAATATTCTTGGCTCTTTAAGAGCATATTCTTTGCCAAAACTTTTTTCTAAATAATCCTTAGCTTCTTTCAAAAATTTATTAGACAAATTAAAAGAATCAGTTCTCATATATGTTATAAGACCAACCTGACCCTCACCAGCTATTTCCACGCCCTCATATAATTGTTGGGCAATCATCATTGTTTGTTTGGCAGAAAACCCTAACCAACGGTTAGCGGTTTGTTGTAAGGTAGAAGTGATGAATGGTTTAGGCGGATTTTTTTTATTTTCTTTTCTTTCTATAGATGAAACAACGTATTTCGTATTTTTTAGTTGCTCTAAAATATTATTAGCTTCTTTTTCTGTCTTAATTTCAAATTTATCAATAGTCTTCCCTTTTATTTTATTTAACTTAGCCTTGAAAATATCATTATTTTGATTGGCAAATGTAGCTATAATTGTCCAATATTCTTGAGGTTCAAAACTTTTAATTTCTCTTTCTCTTTCCACAATCAAACGAACAGCAACGCTCTGCACTCTTCCTGCTGACAAACCGCGCGCTACCTTTTTCCATAAAAAAGGAGATAACTCATAACCAACCAAACGATCCAAAATGCGGCGCGCCTGTTGAGCATTAACTAAATTCATATCAATTTTTCTTGGAGATGACATGGCTTTCAAAATTGCATCTTTGGTTATTTCATGAAAAACAATCCTGTCTATATTCTCTTTGTCAAGACCTAATGCCTCTGTGAGGTGCCATGCTATTGCTTCTCCTTCCCGATCCTCATCAGTAGCTAAAATAACTTTCTGCGCCCTTTGCGATTCTTTTTTTAAAAGAGAAACAATTTTTTTGCTATTATGTGGTATAACATATTTGGGTTTAAAATTATTCTGAATGTCTATACCCATTTCGTTTTTTGGCAAATCACGAATATGGCCAAATGATGATTCTACTTTATAGTTATTGCCGATAAACTTAGCAATAGTCTTAGCTTTAGTCGGCGACTCAACAATTATCAGATACATAAAATTAAATATTATGATATTAAAATATTAGGACAAATTAGAAAACAAAAAATATAAAATAATATCGGATCTTAATCTTTATGTATAATATAATTTTTAAGTTAAAAATTAAAAAATTATAATGACTATCTCTGATCTATGATTCTTAACCACTAATTCGTTTCAAGTTATGTATCATTGTTGTGAAAATTTACTTTTTTATCATATTACGACTTTTATAAATCACTCACTTCTCTCACATATTTCATTCCCCCTAAATTTTTTACTAATCCCTTAGCTTCCATTATAGCAAGCATGCTATTAACAACATTAATATCAAATTTCGTCTTTTTAACTATTTCATTAATATGCATTGGATAGGCAAGGCTATCTACAATTACTTTTTCTTCTTTAGTAATTTCAATAAATGTTTTATTATCAATATAATGTTTTGCCTCTTTTAAGTCAAGGGCATCTAAAATATCTTCTGCGCTTGTCACGGGGATAGCTCCCTGTTTAATAAGCTGATTAGTTCCTTTTGACGCAGGAGAATATATATTTCCGGGTACTGCTAAAACATCTCGACCCTGCTCAAGAGAAAGGCTTGCTGTAATTAAAGCGCCTGATTTTTTGTAAGCTTCAATTACTAAAGTAGCCAAAGATAATCCAGCTATAACACGATTTCTTTGAGGAAAATTATATTTCAAAGGAGGAGTTCCTAAAGGAAATTCAGAAAAAACAATGCCGCCGTTGTCTATAATTTGTTCTAATAAATATTTGTTAGAAATAGGATAAACCACATCAATGCCAGTTCCTAAAACAGCTACTGTTTTTCCTTTTGCTTTAAGGCAGCTAAGATGAGCAATTGTATCTATCCCCAAAGCAAAGCCGCTAACAATTGCTATATTATTTTCTGTAAGACTAGTAACCAATTGTTCTGCTACATAGCGTCCATAATGAGTGCATTTGCGTGACCCCACCACAGCTACGGCAGGAAAATTTTGATAAGAAAAACTGCCTTTATAATAGAGAATAAACGGTGGAGCATAAACTTCTTTTAATAGGTCAGGATATAATTTGTCTTGAATGGTGATAAATTGAATACTATCTTTTTCTAATTTTTCTGCGATTTGTTCTGGACTAATTTTCTTTCTTTTACAAATAAATTCAATAGCAATATTTTTTGATATACCAGCTTTCACTAATTCATCAATGGGAGCCTCAAAGGCTTCTTTCCAGGAAGAAAAAAAATTGTTCATTTTGTGTAAACTAATCGGACCAAATTTACCAAAAAAATGTATTGCTAAAAGATATTGTATATCTTCCATAATTTAATAATTTAAATTTAATAATTTAATATTATTTCTCTAATAAACAAGACCTTAATAAGCACTTATTAGTATTCCATATACTTTTAAAACAATAAAAAGCTTTGATAATTTTAAATCTATAAGTTAGCATAAAATTGTTTTAATATAAACTATATTATATGTTGTGTATTTTGTTTATATGCTGTAATGGGCTTGACTAATTTCTAAATATATGTTAATATAATATAATACAATTTAAAAAGTTTTGAGGTTTATAAATCGCCCGAAATCTGCCTAGGAGTGACAAAGGTAGGTTTCCCCTCCTTGGCCTACTGGAGTCTTAAATGGAGTAATCTCTGGCTTCTAGGCAGTTTTCGGGCGATTTTTTTATTTTGCTAATAAATAATGAGTAATCCACTCCTTAATAACTCTATTAACCACTTGTTTTTCCTTGTGATCAAAACGACTTAAAACATATTTTTCTATCGGCAAACGGCTGACACTAGTAGGTTTAATACCAAAACGAACTCGTTTAAAATTTTTTGTCCCAAGACAATCAATAATGGATTGAACCCCCTTATGGCCAGCGCTACGAGAATTAACAGAAATTTTATACTTGCCAAATTCTATATCTAAATCGTCATGTACAACTGTTAAAAAAGCAGAAAGATCGCTATTATTCTTTTTAATTAAACCAAATTTGCGAGGAAGTAGTTTGTAATAAGACAAAAAAGCTTCTACTGCTTCTCCTGATCTATTCATAAAAGTCAAAGGTTTAATCAAAAAAAAATCTTGGCCTTTTGCTATCAGAGAATTAAATTTTTTTTGAAATTTCCAATCAAGATCAAGCTCTTTTGCTAGTCCGTCAACAGCCAAAAAACCAAAATTATGACGAGTATATTGATACTCTTTTCCCGGGTTTCCCAACCCCACAATAATATTCATAAAATTATTATTTATTTTTACGAGATTGCTTTTTTCTTTTTTCTACATAGATTCCAATAGGTGTACCAATAAATTTAAATTTATCACGCAAACGATTTTCTAAAAATTTTACATAAGAGGAATGTAGTTCATCTTGAGCGCCTATCTGTACAATAAATTGAGGAGGGTTAGTTCTGCTTTGTTTAATTTCATAAATATAGGGATGTTTATTCCCTTTTCCTTTGGCAGGTTTATGCACTTTAATAGCTTGTTTCAAAAATCTATTTAATTTACTGCTATTTATCTCTTGCTTTCTGGCTTCATCTATTTCCAAAATCATATCAAATATTTTTTTAACTTTAGCGCCTGTCAATGCTGAGACAAAAATAATTGGAGCCCAAGTAGCAAAGGGCAATTTAGTATGAATATATTCGGTAAATTTCTTTACATCTTTATCTCTTATGAGATCCCATTTATTAGCTACAATAACAATGCTGTTTTTATTCTTGATAAACTCTTCTATAATTTTAGCGTCTTGGTGAGTTAAACGTTGAGAAATATCAATGACGAACAAGGCAATGTCCGCTTTTTTCAAGGTAGAAAGAGATTTCATTATTCCATATGACTCTAATAAATTTTCTTTTATTTTAGACTTCAGATTGATGTTTTTTCTGCCTCGCCTACTGATACCAGCGGTATCAATCAAACGAATACGTTTGTTTTTGTAATCTACTTCTGTGTCTTGCGGTTCACGCGTGGTGTGAGGCACTGGACTAACAATTACTCTTTCTTGATCTAAGAGAGAATTAAGCAGACTTGATTTTCCAACGTTTGGCTTTCCTACAATACAAACCTTAATTTCATCTTTTTTTTCTTGATTAAAAATCCGTGGAGCTTTAATTTTACTAACTATTATATCCAATAAATCCCCTGTTCCAGATCCAGTAGTAGCAGAAATAGGATGTGGTTCACCTAAGCAAAGCTTATAAAAGTCAGGGGTCTCCTGGCGAAGGCGAGGATTGTCTACCTTATTAACTACCAAAATAATTTTATTAACATCTGATATCTTCTTCAATAAATCAGCCATTTGCCTATCCTGTGGCAATAGGCCATCTCTAACATCAACTAAAAATAATATCAAATCGGCTTTTTTTAAATATTCACGAGTTTTGGCCTGTACCTTTTTATTTATTTCCTCTATATCTTTTGGAATTCTTCCTGGTTTTTTGTCTGTAAACTCAGAAGAAAGAAAATTTAAATCAATAATTCCACCTGTATCAACTATTTCAAAATTAACTCCGCGCCAAGAAATAACACCTATATTGCTATCACGGGTAGTTCCTGATATTGGTGAAACAAGTGCCAAATTCTGCTCAGTCAAACAATTAAAAAGAGTTGATTTACCTACATTAGTACGCCCAAAAATGACAACTAAAGGCATTTTTTTATTGTCTTTTATTTTTTTCTGGATCATATTTTAACCTAATTCTTATTTTTAACATCATAACAGAATTAAATATAATTTTCAATTTTTTAAGCTTATTTATTAAAAAAAACAAAAACACTACCATTATTTTCTTGTAGTGTTTTTGTTTAGATGAATTATTTTTTGTCTCTTTTTTTTGACATATACTCATGCGCAAGTTCAGCTATCTTTTTTACTCCTTCCCCTATTAACAATAAATAGGTAGTTGAATGTTCAATTTTCTCTTTTGCCAAACTTACTAATTCATCAATTTTTTTTAGTTGTTCTCTAGTCTCTTTAATTAAACTGAATAGATTATGCATTATCATTGCTAAATAAAACAAAATCCAAGAAATTAAAACTGAGATTACAAAAATGCTAATTGTTTTTACCAAATTTAAAATGTCCTGACTTGTTTCAAACATATAATTAATTAAATTAATTAAAAGTCGCGCAAGCGTGCTTCAAATTTACTTTCCAGCTCCTTAACTAACCCTTTTTGCAATTCGTCAATTTCGCTAGACTGTAATGTGCGATCAGCCTGATAAATAATATGGAAAGCTAAGCTGCGTTTATTTTCACCTATTCTTTCCCCTTCATAAACATCAAATAATTCTACTTTTTTAATTATGTCACTAAAATTTATTATAGCTTTCTTTAAATCACTATAAAGAATATTTTTATCAACCACAAAAGCTAAGTCTCTAATAACCGGGGGATATTTTTCGTATTCTTTGTATTTTTTCTCTGGTCGGCTATCAATAATATTTAATAAAGACCTTAAATTTATTTCTATAGCGGCCACTTCTCTCTTTAAGTTAAAGTTATTTTTAACTCTATTGTTTATTTTGCCAACTACTCCAATATCAACATTATTGATTTTAACATCGGCCACTATATTTTTATTAGCCCAAATATAATCAACCTCTGTTTTGATAAACGAAACTTCCAAATTTAACTTTGCTAGTAAATATTCAACTATTCCTTTAGCGCGTCTGAATACATCGCCTTTGCTGGAAACAATTATTCCTAAATGTCTTTCCTGAAAAGGTAATTTTTCTTTTGTCTTATTATTTTTGTTGATTTCCCCGCTAACAGATAAATAAATGCTTCCTATTTCAAATAGTTCAATAGTTTCATAACGTGCTTGATTGATTCTAATATTGTTTATTAAATTTGGGATCAATCTTTGTCTTAACATTGTTTGATGTGAAGAGATTGGATTTAAAAGCCTAATATGAGAAGAGTAATCAATACCTATCTTTTTTAAATGATCCTCTCCTACAAAAGAATGATTATAAACTTCTGTTAATCCTATACCACTCAAAATATCCTTAATTTTCCTTTCTAGGTATCTAGTCTTGTCAATATCAGGAACTATCATTTCTGCTTTTGGCGCAATCGGTTTTATATTGTTGTATCCATAGATTCTTACAACTTCCTCTGCTAAATCTTCCTTGCTACTAATATCTTTTGTGGCTCTCCAAGAAGGGACAGTTACTTTAAGTTGATTTTCTAGCTCAAGAATTTTAAAACCTAATTTTTCTAAAATTTTCTTGACATCTTTTGTATTAATCTTTTCTCCTATATAATTTTCTAGCCAACCTAGATCCAAATCAATTGGTCCTTGTTTTAAGGTAAACTTCTTTTCATCTATTAATTTACTAATAACCTTTGCTTCTGGACAAATTTCTTTTAATAATTCTACGAAACGTTTAACAGCTGACTCAACCAAATTCGGGTCAAGTGATTTTTCAAAGCGCATTGACGATTCTGTGCGTAACCCTAATTTTTTGCTAGCTTTTCTAATAGTAATAAAATTAAAATTGGCCGCTTCTAATAAAATTTCTGTTGTATTATCGTTAATTTCGCTATTGGCGCCCCCCATAATTCCAGCAATAGCTATAGGATTGGATTTGTTGGCAATTACTAAAATATCGTTATCTAACTTTCTTTCCTCCCCATCTAAGGTTTCTATCTCTTCTTCTTTTGCCTTTCTTACAAAAATTTCTACCTTGTTATCTTCTCTTATTCTCTTTAAATCAAAAGCATGTAATGGTTGCCCTAATTCTAGCATTATATAATTAGTTAAATCAACAACATTGTTTATAGGGCGTATACCTGATGCAATAAGTCTAGTTTGTATCCATTGTGGTGACGGCCCTATTTTAATATTCCCAATAGCTAAGCCCATATAACGCGGGCAAACACTAAAATCATCAACTCTAACTGTAATTTTTATTTTTTCTTCTTCTGTTATTACTTCCTTGTTTTTTATTTCCTTAAAATCAACATCAAGAAAGGCAGAAATTTCTCTAGCCATACCATAATGAGACCATAAATCTGGCCTGTGAGTAATTGATTTATTATCTACTTCAAAAATAACATCATTTAAATTTAAATAATCAGCTAAATTTTGTCCTATTTGTGCCTTATCATTTAAAATCATAATACCGGAGTGATCATCTCCCAAACCCAATTCATCCTCTGCGCAAAGCATTCCAAATGATTTTTCTCCTCTAATTTCGGCTTCTTTGATTTCTAAACCATTAGGCAGAACAGCGCCCACCTTGGCTACTGGCACTAACTGTCCTTTGTTAATATTTGGCGCTCCACAAACTATATGTAATTTTGCTTTACCGATATCAACAATAGCTATTTGCAGACGATCAGCGTTTGGATGTTTTTTGATTTCTAAAATTTTACCAACAACTATGTTTTTAAATTTATCAGCCTGCTTCTCAATTCCGTCAATCTCTACCGTATGCATAGTTAAAAGACGTCCCAACTCTTGTGGATTTAAACTTTTAGGAATATTAACAAAATCTTTTAACCAATTAAGGGAGAGGAACATATGTTTATATGAATAAATATGAATAAATATGGGGGGTTAAAATTAAAAAACATTTAAATTTTTATCTGATTTCTGGATTCATAATTCCTCCTAAAACATCAAAATTGCTCTAAAAATCTTAAATCACCGCTAGTAAACAATCTAATATCGTCTATGCCATATTTCATCATTACTAACCTACTTAATCCTATGCCGAAAGCAAAACCAGAATATTTCTCTGGATCAATGCCGCCAGCACGCAAAACATTGGGATGAACCATTCCAGCTCCTGCCATCTCTAACCAGCCGCTATGTTTACAACTAGGACACCCTTTTTCTCCGCAAATAGTACAAGACATATCTACTTCTAAGCCCGGCTCCACAAAAGGAAAATATCCCGGTCTAACTCTAACCTTTACATTCTTCTTAAAAATTCCAGAAAATATCTGATGCAAAACTGCTATTAAATTAGCAATTGAAATATTTTTGTCAATCATCAAGCCTTCTAATTGATAAAACATTACATCATGACAAGCGTCAGTAGCCTCACTTCTAAAAACGCGGCCTGGCACTGCCACCCTTAATGGTGCGCCGTATTTTTCCATTGCTCTCGCCTGCACAGAAGATGTGTGAGTGCGCATTACTAAATCAATTTTTTTGTTTTCGGTTTTAAGGCTAGCAGGGTCTATATAAAAAGTATCTTGTATATCGCGAGCAGGGTGATGCGGCGGAATGTTAAGCGCCTCAAAACAATAATAATCGCTTTCCAGCTCCGGGCCATCAATTACCATAAATCCCAAAGAATGGAGCAAATCTTCCAACTCATTTTGTATCTGAGTTAATGGATGCAGGTGACCTATTTTTATTTTTTCTCCCGGAAGAGTAACATCAACGTCCCTGTTTTCATCTCCTTTTTCTAAAATAATGTCTTTTATTTCTCTAATCTTTTCTCTTAATTCTTCTTTTATTTCATTTGCTAAACGCCCTATTATTTTCTTGTCTTCATCACTTAAATTGGCAATTCCACGCAAAATTTGCGTCAACTCGCCCTTACGACCAAGATATTTAATCTCTAAATCTACCAAAGCTTGAACATCTTTAACATTTGTTAATTCAGTGAATATTTTATCTTTTAATTGTAATAATTTATTTTTCATAAATTTTAAATTCAAAATTTATATCTTTATATACAATGGTGACTCGTGGCCCTAATAATGTCTTCCTTCATAACTTAACAAAAAGAATTCAAAAACTGATAAACCTACCACCAAAAAAAATAAATTTGGCCAACTAAACAAATTATGTGACAACAAATACAGGCTAGCAATTATCAAAAAAGCAAACAAAAACGATTGTCTAAATGCGTCTTTAACCAAACGGAAAACCAGCTCTTGTTTTAAAACAATAAAACGAATTAAAAACCCTAAAATAGAAGCTGTGCCAGCTATAGCTAAAAATAATGATAAATAAAATAACAAAAAACCTACCCAATTTGTTTGTTCTGGGTTAACAATAAAAATTACAAAAACCCAGCAAATCCAACAAACAAAACTAGCTATTATCATGCTTATTAAATATCCTCTTAAAGTCATTTGTTTATTTTTATTTCTAATTATACTCTACCATTTTAATGTTTATTTTTCAAGAAAGATAAAATTCTCTTAAAAACTCTGCTTACTGTAATCTCAACTAAACAAAGCAATAAAAAAACAAATCACCCATTTAACAAAATTAAAGAACATACTTAATTTTTTTCACTACTTCCTTTTCAAACTTTTCATTAAGAGCATCAATAATTTCCTTTTCTTTAAAACGAAGCTCTTGAGCCATTATTGAAGAAAGGCAAGCAACACTTAAAATTTTATCACGGACATTAATAGCCATCACTCCATCCTTTAATTTGTCTCCTAAAATTTTTGGTGATAATTCATTGAAGGCACGGACAACTTGATGAGCCTCAACCTGTTTGTTGATGCCAGCCCTTTCTATTGATTTTTGTAATAAAGACCTTAAATCAAACATCATAATATAATTGTGATCTATAAAAATAAAAAATTAAAAAAATAACTATAATTATAAAACTATCATTTTCTAAATTCACAGATGCCCCTAAAATCACAATACTTACAAAGATGACCTGGATTAGGGGTAAAATTACATTTTTTAATTTCTTCAATTTCTGATATTATCCTTTCTTTTAATTTTTCTACTTCACTGTCCTTAGGAGAAAAAGATAATTCTGTATTATTGTCCAAATAATAATTAGCCAAACAAGAGACTTTAAGTCCTAAGCTATTCTCAGCTGCTATTTTATATAAAAGCAACTGCCGTCTATGGCCACTATCTATCCTTTCTTTAGCCTGTCCTGTTTTATAATCAATTATCTTGACTGTACCGTCAGGCAACTTATCAATTCTGTCAATTGACCCCTTAAAGATATACTCACCTATTTTAGTTTTAAAACTTTTTTCCAAAAAAACAATCTTTGGCCAACCATCTTTTTCTAATTTTTGATAAAATTCCTTTAAAATTTTCTTCCCTTTGTTTTTATAATCCTCTCTCTGCTTTTTATTATAATAACCGTCATTACGCCAGTTCCTTTGATAAATTTCAAGCAATTCCTTCAAACTAGGCTTGTTGGCTATATCAGTCTCATTAAAAAGATTCTGTTGTGCACTAACCAATTGATAGGAAAAAAAATCTCTTAAAGTGTTATGTATTATCTTACCAAAAATAAAGCTTACTTTATCTCCTACTGGGATACGCAAAATAAAAGCAAATTTATACTGTAAAGGACAATTAGAATAAGCTTCTAGTTGTGAAAAAGAGAATTGTTTTGGTAAGCTGTTTTTTTTAATAACTTCTAATTCCTCTTTTGTTCCTAAAAGATCTTTTTCAAGAGTAGTTAATATGTTTCCCTTTTTATTCTTTTTTGTTTTTGTATAGCATTCCTCTTTTTTATCCCCTAATTCTTCTAAAAACACAGAAGGTTTTTTTTCGCGAGCTCCGCCATAATCAGAAGCGCTACTTAAAAATAGTTCCCTCTGCGCCCGAGTGAGGGCAACATAAAACAACCTTCTCTCTTCTTCTATATGTAAATCTCCTTCTGCCAACTTTTCTTTAATAAGAGCATCAGGTATAGATATTTTTTCTTTTCTATTTACTACTGGAAACTTTTTGTCAACCAAACAAGGAATAAAAACATATTTAAATTCTAGTCCCTTTGCCATATGTATAGTCATAATTTTTACTACATCAACATCCTCAAATTCGTCGCGTAAAGCGCCAGCATCGCCTGCCTCCAATTCCATTTCTATAATTTCCATAAAGTCTTTAAGTCTCAAATCTAAGTTAGCGCCCTCTAGTTTTTTTATTTTCTCATAAAATTGGTTAAGATAAGAAAAAATTTCTCTATCTTGATCATGGTCCAATCCAGTCAATAAATCTGCGTCTTTGATAAAGTCCAAAAAAATTCGTGATGGCGGTAAATGATTTACTTGCTTTGAATGCTTGGCAATTAAAGCTAAAAGTTTATTTACTTTATTTACACATTCAGCAGATAAGTTAGGGATAATATTAATATTTTGTAAAGCCTCGTACATTGACCAAACCTTACGACGCGCAAAACGATTTATATTTATAATGTCTTGATATGCAATTTTAAATGTGTTCATACTGAGTACTCGGAAAAGTGCTGACGATTCATGGTAATTATCAAGCAATTTAAAATAAGACAAAATATCTAAAATAATTGGTTTAGTATAAAGGCCTCGCAAAGAAACAAATCTATGTGGCACACCAGCACGCACGCAGGCGTCTACAAATATATCAGCCGTTTCATTGGCCCGCACTAAAATGGCAAAATCTGACCAATCAACCTCTTTATTGTTTTTGTATACCTCAATAATCTTTTGAATAACTGCGCTCGCCTCATCATCAATCGTAGCAAAATGCTCATAATAAACTCTACCAGATTCAGGAATTACTGACCTTAATTTTTTATTTATATTTAACTTTACTTCTAAACGGTTAGGGTTATTATGTTTGATAAATTCGTAAGCGGCATCAATAATCGCCTGGCCAGAACGATAATTTTTAAGCAAAACAATTTCGCGCGCCTCAGGATAATCATCTTTAAATTGCATAATATTGGAAAGAGAAGCTCCACGAAAACGATAAATTGCCTGATCGTCATCTCCTACAACCATCAAATTGTTTTTTGGCGCTGCTAAAATTTTAACAAGTTCATATTGGGCCCAATTAGTATCTTGAAATTCGTCAATCATTATATATTTAAATTTGTTTTGATAATATTTCAAAACATTAGGACGCTCTTTAAATAATTTAATAGTATAGTTAATTAAATCGCCAAAATCTAGACTATTATTCTCAAGCAACAACTGATTATAAAGATGATAAGCGTTAGCTAACTCTTTAAACTTTGCTATTTCAATTTCTTCTGCTTCCACTTCAACAAGCTCCTTTTTATTTTCTTCTTCTGCCCACTCAAGGTATTCATGTGCGCTAATATTCTCATCTTTTAAACGCGAAAAATGTTTTATTAGTTCGTGAATAAACTTTGTTGGGTTGCCTAAGGGGCGATAATAGTCAAGACTAAATTTATCTAAATTTTTTCTTATTAAAACCCATTGTTCTGTTTCGTTTAATAATTTAAAATTAGTAGACAAACCAATATCCAAGGCATGATCCCTTAAGATGCGTTCACAAAAACTATGAAAAGTGCTAATCCACAAGTCTAAGCAACCATAAGGCAAAACCTTCAACGCTCTATCTTCCATTTCACTTGCAGCTTTTTCCGTAAAAGTTACAATTAAAATTTCATCTGGTCGTGCTAATTTTTTGCTTACCAGATATTTAAGGCGCTCAATAAGGACAGTGGTTTTTCCTGTTCCAGCACCAGCGATAACCAAAAGCGGCCCCTTTATATGCTTGACCGCCTCCTTTTGTTCCTTATTTAATTGTCCTATAATCCCATATCCCATAAGCCCCATAAGTCTCATGTCCCATAAGTCTCATCTGTCCTATTCGTCCCATACCTCAT
>JALSMD010000082.1 GCA_026987855.1 Candidatus Falkowiibacteriota bacterium
AATTCCAAACATTCAATTGATTGTGGTAGGTGATGGGAGGTTTGGCCCTAAAAATAGCCCTTGGACGCGATGGTTAAACAAAAAAATAGGCATAGAAAATTTATGTTGGTTTGTGGGAGAGCAAGAAAACATTAAAAAATGGTTAGAAGGCTTTGATATTTTTATTTTTTTAGATAGCTTTTTAAAGTTTTCTAACTTTGACGCTGTATTAGGAGCAATGGCCGCTAATATACCTGTCATTGGTTTAGATAAAAGCGGTATAGAAGATTTAATAACTAATAGAAGTGGTTTATTATTAGAATCTTTATCTAGCGAAGAATTGTCCGCTGCTATTATTAAATTATATAAAAATCCTTTTTTAAGAAAACAATTTGCCCAACGTGCCTACAATGATTATCAAAAATGTTTTACCATTGACAATACTGTTAATGAATTAAAAAATATTTTTTAATTTAAATATATATGAAAAAAAATGTTAAAGTTATTTTTATTACTCTATTATTTTTTATTGTGATTATTTTATGCTTGTTTTATTTTAAAAACAAGCTTGTTAGCAATAATGAAAAAAAGGAAATGAAAGTGGCTACAACTATTTTTCCTTTATTTGATATTACAAGAAATATTGTTGGCGATAAGATAGAGGTCGTTAACATGCTTCCCTCAGGAGCTAGTCCCCATACTTTTTCTTTGCGCCCTAAAGATGTTAAAAAATTAAATCAGACAAAAGTAATTTTTGTTATTGGTGAGATAGATGACTGGATTCAAGAAGCAGCAACCTCTTTAGATGGAGTAGAAATCTACCCTGTTAACGAAAGAATAAATTTAAAACCATTTCATTCACATCATCATTTAGAAGAGAGTCATCATAATAGTTTTGACCCTCATTATTGGCTTTCTTTAGACAACGCTAAAATAATAGCAGAGAATATTACAGAAAAATTATCTCTTATTGACCCACAAAACAGAGAGTATTATCAGAAAAATCTAGAGAGCTATTTAAATGAAATTGAAAATACAAGAGCTCAAATTATTGACTTGTTAGACAATCTTTCTAATCGTAATATGATTGTCTTTCACGATTCCTGGAATTATTTTGCTGACGAGTTTGATTTAAATATAGTAGGAGTTTTTACACCATCCCCTGGCAAAGAACCTAGTCCAGAATATTTAAAAAATCTTTATGATACAGCTAAAAAATATAATATTAAAGCTGTTTTTAGTGAACCTCAACTTTCTTCAGAAGTAATTAATTCTTTTATTGAAGACTTGGGTCTAAAAGTTTATGTTATTGACCCTTTGGGTGGAAGAAACCTTCAAGATACTTATTTAAAGACAATGCTTTCTAATGCCCAAATAATTTATCAAGCTTTAAAATAATGTTTGTAGTTGAAATTAAAAATTTATCTGTTGATTTCGGAGAGGTTAATGTTTTGAAAAATGTTAGCTTGCAAATATCGGCAGGAGAGATAGTGGCTATTATCGGCCCAAACGGCTCAGGTAAGACAACATTAATAAGGGTTATGTTGGGAATGTTGCCATATAAAGGAAATATCAAAATTTTAGGCACTAATCCCAAGAAAGCAATTAACTTAGTTTCTTATGTCCCTCAACACTTTTCATTTGATAGAAGCTTTCCTCTAACCGTGCAGGAACTTTTATGTTTTGTGGCTGAAATAAAAAAAATAAGGCCAAAACAAGTAAAACAAACAATGGAAGATTTAGAAATAACGAATTATCAAACTAGGTTATTAGGGGAGTTATCGGGGGGTCAACTACAAAGAGTTTTGATTGCGCGTGCTGTTTTAACTAGGCCTAAAATTTTATTTTTAGATGAAGCAACAGTTGGCATTGATTTGGAAGGAGAGAAAGATTTTTATCAGATTATTAAATATTTGAATAAGAGATATAAAACTACTATTATAATGGTTTCTCACGAAATTAATATGGTTTATAGATTCGCCACCCAAATTATTTGTCTAAACAGAGATTTAGTATGTATGGGAATG
>JALSMD010000083.1 GCA_026987855.1 Candidatus Falkowiibacteriota bacterium
CGCCACCATATTCATATTTTAAAGCCAAATGACGTTCAAATTCTTTTTTATCTATTTTTCTCTCAATCATTACTTTCACAATCTCCTCCAAACGCAGGAGTTGATCAAAATTTACATCTTGGGTTAGGTAATTAACAATACTCTTTACCTTTAAAGTAGTGGGGTCGTCATAAGGATAGATTTTTGATAATTGATCCATCTCTGTTACTAAAGTCTTTTGCTTATCAATTTTTGCTATTTGCTTTTTTTCTGGATTAGGCACTACTCTTAGTACCTTGCCATCCTTCATATAAAAAACTCTGTGAGCATAAATAAGTTGAGCAGCATTATGAGTAATTAGAATAATTGTTCTTTTGTCTTTTTGGTTAATTTCTTCTAAAATATCCATCACTTGCTTTGTGGCTACACTATCTAAATTACCAGTTGGCTCGTCAGCCAAAATAATATCAGGCTTATTAACCATAGCTCTTGCTACAGAAACTCTTTGGTTTTGGCCACCAGAAAGATTCTCAGGATATTTATCAGCCTGTTCTTCAATGCCGAATCTTCTTAAAAGCTGTTTTGCCCAACGCCTTCTTTTGCCCGGAGAAACTCCCAAAAAAATTTGCGGCAATGCCACATTATCTACTACTGTTAAAGAATTTATTAAGTAAAAAGCCTGATAAATAATGCCAATAGTTGAGGTCTGGAATTTAACCAACCTCTCTGGAGAAAAAGAATATGGATTCTCGCCTTTAACCAAAATTTCACCCCCAGAAGGAGGCAGTATCCCCAGAATACAATAAAATAAAGTTGACTTACCGCAACCAGAAGGACCAAAAAAAGCTACATACTCACCGGGATAAATTTCCATACTTACCCCGCGAGTAGCTTTAAATTCATTTTCTTTTCCTAAATTATAAGTAATTTCTAAGTTTTTTAATTTAATAATTGGTTCTGGCATAATTTGACAATATAACGATCTTCTATTATATTTTAACACATTTAAAGTCAAGTGTGAACAAATTCATAACTTATAACTTTTAATTATGAATTAAAAAAAATTGTTTTTAATATTTATTCATAATTCTTAATTTATAATTCGCTTTTTAAATTTTAATTTTTAAACCTTAGCTTCATAAACAAGCCGCTAATAAGCGTAATTCCTGCTATTAAAGAAATTAAAACATATCCGAGATTTTCTTCTTCTGGTGGCAAACTCAATTTGTCTTGTTTAGTAGAAGCGCCTAAAACATATCCTTGTTTGTTTGGGGCGATTTCGTTGCTGGTGTTTAAAGAATTATCTGACAAACTAATGTCCTCCTCGTCTCTAGGAAGTACTCGTAAACCGTTTCTTCCTGCGCTAACAATACCTACGATAATTAGATTATTTCCTTTTTTAAAATTAGTTAATCTAATTCCTGTTGACTTTTTCACATAGACTTTAACTTCATCTGTGCCGTCATCTAAATAAAGGCTTGAGCCTTTTTTGCTAATTAGTTCGCCTTGAATTTGTACTAATTGACCTAAAAATTCTTCGTCTATATCTTCATTATTAACTTTTTTCATTTCTATTTTTTGGTTGTGGTCGATAATCTTAATATCATTTTTATTTTTTATTTTTATTCTTAACTCGCCATTAATATAAGAAGCTCGTCCGTAGACTTCAACTAAATCCCCGCGTTTAATTTCTGGAAAATCTTTTTTATAACTATAAACTTGAGCGGCAACCTTATCAAAGATGTAAAAATACTGAGAAGAGATTGTTCCCGGCTGAGACACAGCGATGCCTCTCATCTTTACAAAATTATCTTTTGGCCTATTCCTTGTCAAAAAACTATTTAAATTCCTAACAAAAATTAAATCTTTGCTATCTTTTAAATT
>JALSMD010000084.1 GCA_026987855.1 Candidatus Falkowiibacteriota bacterium
ATCAATGGTTCGTATTTTTGCTCTGATTCTTTTTGCAAAGGTTTAAATTATTATTTTTATCCAGTTTTTAATACAAGAACACGAAAATTGATTAACAAAAATCAATTAAAATATTGGACCACTGGGCCTTTAATAGTTTTTGACAAAGATAATAATTTTTATTACTTTAAGGATAGTCGGGAGTTTAAAAGTATAGAAGATTTTGAAAATAAATATCAAACAAAAATTCAAGCAGCAATTGGCAACAAACCGCGTTTAATTGAGAATTATATGAATTTACTAATTGAATGGGATATTGATGATAAGCAAAGAAATTTAAAAGCTACTCGTAATGCTTTAGCCTATAAAAATAATAAAGTTTATTTAATAGTGGTTCATAATGCCACAATTCCTGAATTAGCTGATGTAATGAAGGCAATGAAAATAGAATATGCTTTAAATTTAGATGGCGGATATTCGTCAGCTCTTTTTTATAATGACGAATATATGGTTGGTCCGGGAAGAGATATTCCTAATGCTATTATTTTTAGTGAAAGTAAATGTAAATAATATGATTGACATTTTTATTCAAAAGTTAAGACAAGAAAAAGAAATTTATCTTAATTTAAAAATTAAGGCAGGAGCTAAAGAAACAAAATTTAAAGAAATTTTATCAGATAATATATTAAAAATTAATATTAAATCAAATCCGCAAAAAGGAAAAGCTAATCAAGAGTTAATTTCTTTTTTAGCAAAAGAGTTTTCTGTCCCTAAGAGTAATATCAAAATTTTAAAGGGGCGAACCAATCAAAACAAATTGGTCAAAATTTATTTAGCATAAAATTATGGTTGAAAAAAACAAAAAGATACCAAAACATGTTGCTTTAATTTTAGATGGCAATAGACGTTGGGCTAGAGAAAGAAACCTTCCAACAGTAGAAGGACATTTAAAGGGCAAAGAGATATTACAGAAAGTTACTGATTGGTTTTTTGCTAGGGGCGTAGAGATCGTTTCTGTGTTTGTCTTTTCAGTAGAAAATTGGAATCGTTCTGCAGAAGAAGTAAATTATTTAATGAAACTTTTAAAAAACGCTATTTTAGAAGAAAAGGAAATAGCCCAAGAAAGGAATTATAAGGTGTTAATTAGCGGTAGATTAAATGAACTTCCTGGTGATTTGCCAGATGCTTGTTTAGACTTAATTAATACTACTAAAAATAATAATGGCGGCATTTTTCATATTTGCCTTAATTATGGCGGCAGAGCCGAAATTGTTGACGCTGTAAAGAAAATGCTAAAAAACAACATTAATCCCGATCAAGTACATGAGGGTATGGTTAGAAAATATTTATATAATGGTGAATTAGAGTACCCAGATATTATTGTTCGTACTTCTGGAGAACAGAGATTATCAGGTTTTCTCTTATGGCAAGCAGCTTATAGTGAGTTGTTTTTTTTAAAAAAATATTGGCCGGATTTTGAAGAAAGTGATGTGGAAAGAATTATTGAAGAATACAACCAAAGGCAAAGAAGGTTTGGCGGAGATTAATTCCAAAAAATATCAAGGAGGAATGGTTGGCTTTCGTAGCGTTTATTATGAAATTTATTCAAGTATTAAAAAAAATTCATTGGCATTATTGGTTTATATTGCTGATAGCAATTTTGTTTTTTGTTGCTGTCAGTAGTTTTAATTATTTTACTCAACATTTTGACTCTCAAAATAGCAATAAAGAGTTTGTTAAATGGCTTTCTCCTGATGAAACAGCTAATTATATTTTTACTAAACTTTATGCCCAAGAAGGGCGTTTAACTATTTTTGAAAAATATAATTTATATGTACACGATATCATGCATCCACGCAGTTTTCGTAGTGATCTAGGAGTTTTAAAGCCTGTAAGTTTTTTGGGTATTATTTTAATCTTTGGGAAAATTGCTAGTTTATTTTCTTATAAGATTATTCCTTTTTTAACACCATTATTTGCCTCTATAGGTTTGTTTTTCTACTATTTATTAGTTAAAGAACTCTTTGGTCGTTTTAATGCTTTGCTTTCTGTGTTTTTGCTTTCTTTTTTTCCTGTTTATGTTTATTATAGTGCTCGTAGCATGTTTCACAATATATTGTTTGTTGTTTTACTAGTAGTGGGATTTTATTTTTTGGTAATAATTAATAAAGAAAGATCAAAAGTAAAAATTTGTAAAAGTTATATAGATATTAAAAAATATATTATCACAGCTCTTGCAGGTCTATTTATTGGTTTAGCAGTTACTGTTAGAACCTCTGAGTTATTTTGGTTAGCCCCAATATTGTTACTTATATATTTTTTTAACATCCGAAAAACAAATATTGTTCAAATAATTATTTTTTTGTTTTTCGTGTTTTTAGCCTTTTTGCCAGTAATACAATATAATCAAATTCTTTACGGTTGCCCTTATTATGGCGGATATACCGAAATGAACTATTCTCTTGATAATATTAAAGAAGCTAGCTCTAAATTAATTAAGATAAATAATAGCCTTCCTTTTTCTAGACGTATTGATTTGATCTATAAAATTAAAAATAGTTTATTTCCTTTTGGTATTGATCTTAATAAGAGTTTTAAAATGTTCTGTTATTATTTTGTTGATATGTTTCCATTTTTATTTTGGGGGGGTGTTTTGGGTTTAGTTATTTTTTTTAAAAACCCCTTCAAGCACCAAAAAAAACATTTTGTTTTTTTACTAGTTTATTTGATTTTTAGTTATTTGCTTATTTTATATTATGGAAGCTGGGATTTTCACGATAACCCCGATCATAGTCAGCATACTATTGGCAATTCATATACTCGTTATTGGTTGCCAATTTATTTGGGAGCCATTCCTTTTGCTAGCTTGTTCTTGGAACATTTAACTAAAAAAATAATAAAAATTTTTTCTTGTCAGCACAATACTTTTAGAAATAAATTAAATTCTAAATTATTAGCCCCCGCCTTTTTAGTCGCAGTTATTAGTTTGATTGTCTTTAATTTTATTACTTTTGTGTTATGGGGATCAGACGAAGGTTTAATTTATTCTGTCCAAAAACAAAATGAAGCCAGAAGGGAATTTAAAAGAGTAATGAATTTGACTGAAAATAACGCTGTTATTATCACTTTTTATCATGATAAATTATTTTTTCCGCAAAGAAAAGTTGTTGTAGGGTTATTTAATGACAAAAATATGGTAGCCCAATACGCTGTTTTAGCAAAATATTTGCCTGTTTATTATTATAATTTTACTTTGCCACCTGAAGCCATTAATTATTTAAATGAAAGGCGTTTAAAGGAAGTAGGGTTACAAATTGAGCAAATTTCTCGCATTAATTATGACTTTACTTTATACAAGTTAAATTTGGTAGAGAAGTAGCTTTGACCAAAGTTTGAAAATTTAGTATTATATAATAAAATATGTTGCAACAAATTATTGCTTTGTTTATTATTGCCTTCTTTTTGGCAAGATTGTTTTGGCAAAAACAAAAGAAACAAATTGGGGCCAACGAATTTTTGTTCTGGCTTATTTTTTGGTTTTTAGCAGCTATAGCTATTATTGCCATTAAATTTATTGATAAGCTGGTTGCCAAATTGGGTTTTACTGGTTCAGGAATAGAAGTATTATTATATTTAAGTATTGTTTTATTGTTTTATTTAATTTTTCGTTTACGTTTGCGTTTAGCTAAAGTTGAGAGAAATTTAACTAAGATTATTCGCGAAATCACTTTGAATAACAAGAAATAAACAACAAAAAGAAGTATGTCAATAAAAGATTATATTATTGATTTTATCAATTATGTTTTCATGTTGATTTTGATCAGCGTGTTTATTCTTTATTTTATTGCTGACGATCATTTTAGAGAATTTCTAGAGATATTGAGAGCTTTAATGCCTCTTTCATTTTTTGCTTTAATTTTTTTGATTAAATTTAAATTATCTCGTATGTATGCTAAAAGAAGCAGCCTAGATGGGATGGGAGAGATCATTTTATATCTAAGTTCTTTTGATAAAATGTGGAGTGAGTTAATCGTTTTTATTCTTCCTTTTGTGATCTGTCTTTTGTCTTTTTTGTTTTTAGGTAAAGTTGATTCTGTTGATATTTTGCAGGCAGTAGCCGCCTTTTTAATAATGCACGCTTGGCATAATTATATTTTTAAAAAAGAAAGATAAAATATGTTTTATAAATCAAAATCAAAACATATTAATTTTTTAAAAATCAACAGAGAAGGTTGGCGCCATTTTTATTGGCCTCGTCAAAGGAGAAAAAAGAGAATTTTGTTAGCTTTAAATGTGTTTATTGTATTTTTAAGTGCTGGTATTATTTCTTTTGTTATAGCTGGCGCTGTTTTTTTGTTTAATGTGCAGATAATTTATAAAAATATTGAATTAAGTGGCCAAGAATTTGCTAATGCCCTTTATAACCCGAATCATATTGATGCTCTATATGTTGATATAGATCATATACAAAAAGGCGAAGATTTATTAAAAGCAGCTCGTACCCAGTTAAATCTTCTTAAAAAAAGTAGAGTATATTTCTTTAGATACTTATTTGATAACATAGATAATTTAGAAAGTTTATTATCTCAGTTAGAATTTATTGAAAAATGTTTTAATAAATACATAGCCTTAGAAAGCAATAAGCTGACTTTAGTAAAATATGAAGAAAGAGAAAAGGCCCTTAAACAATTTTATAGTAATATAGTGGAGCTAAACATTATTCAAAAACAGATAGATGGTTTTATAAATAATCTAGAAAAACCAAATCTTTTATCTTTTTGGCATATAAATTACGGTTTTAATAAAAACATTTTAATTGATCTAAAAGACAAAATACAACATAAAGTTTATCAATCGCAATTTCTGGCAACCATCTTAGGATATCCTAAGAGTTTGACATATCTTTTGGTTTTTACAGACTCCCAACATTTGAAAGGAGTGGGAGGAACAATTAAAATAATTGGCACCTTGGAAATTAGTAGAGGAAAAATAAGTAGACTGAGTTTTATCAGAGCTAGTGAATTAGATAAATATGCTTCTCAGGAGGTAAGAACCATTCCCCCTTTGGCTTTAAAAAAATACGCCCATATTAATAATTGGCAACTTTCTAATGCCAATTGGTCTCCAGACTGGCCAAGCGCAGCCAAAAGAATAGAATGGCTTTATTATAAAGAAAAAATGTTTTTGCCTAAAGAAAAAGCAGAGAAACTAAGCAATAAAATAGATGGCGTAATTTTAATTACAGATAATTTTTTGGCAAGGATTTTAAGATCAACTAATAATAATTTTATTTCTTTAAATGAAAATTGGACAGAAACAAACTCTTTATTAGATAGCGCTCATGCTTCTACTTCCTTAGCTATTATTATTAATACTATTGATAAGCAATTTAGTAATTTAAGCAACGAATATAAAATGAATTTATGGAACGCCCTAAAACAAGGAATTTTAAATAAAGAGGTTGCTTGTTATTTCAAAAATATAGATTTAGAAAATATGTCTAAGAAATATAATATAGACGGGGAACTTAAACAGGTCAATACTGATTATTTATTAGTGGTAGATTATAATTTAAGTGGTAACGATTATTTAGTCCCTCGCCAAATTGACTATAAAGTAAAAGAAAAAGAAAATGGTTGGTATGCTTATTTAACTATAAATTATTCTAACCAATCTATTTTTTCTCAGGAAAAGGAGGATTATACCGCATATACTAGGATTTATTTGCCCCAAGGCATAAAAATAGCTACTTCTAGCGGCTTTAAACAAATTGATATTAGTAGTGAATTTAACAAGACAGTGGTTGGCTCTTTGGTTGATATTCCGGCAGGAGAGATACATAATCTATATTTAGAATATAAATTGCCCTTTAAAAATGTTGACTATGCTTTATATGCCCAAAAGCAGATAGGAAATAATTATCAAGGTCTAAGTATTGACTTAAAAGCTTTGAATAAGATAAAATTATATAACCCAACTGGTTTTAATGCTAAAAGAATGGGTGATAACCATATACAATGGGAAGATAATTTTATAGGAGATAAAGTTTTTGAAATTATAAAATAATTTTTATGTTTATCAAAAGAATAGGGATTGATTTGGGCACAACTTATACTTTAGTACACTTGCCTAAGCGTGGCATTGTGATTAATGAGCCAAGTGTAGTAGCGGTTTCAATGACTGATAAAAAAATTTTGGCTGTAGGCAATGAAGCAAAGGATATGCTTGGTCGTACCCCTGATACAATTATTGCTTTAAAACCATTAAAAGATGGCGTAATAGCTGATTATCGTACCACTGAAGCAATGTTAAGATATTTTATTAACAAAGCTGTTGGTGGCGTAAGACTTTTTAGGCCAGAGGTGATGGTTGCTGTGCCAGCAGGAATTTCTTCAACTGAAAGGCGTGCTGTTATTGATGCTACTATTGCCGCAGGAGCAAAAGCAGCTTATATTATTAAGGAACCTATTGCTGCTGCTATTGGCGCTGACATTCCTATTGGGTCTGCTTCTGGTCATATGATTATTGACATCGGTGGCGGAACAGCTGAAATGGCAGTTATTTCTTTGGGAGGCATTGTTTCTTCTACTTCTGTGCGTGTTGGAGGTAATAAATTTGATGCCGCTATTGTAGAATATATAAGAAGAAAGTATAATTTGGCTATTGGTGAACGCACTGCTGAAGAGATTAAAATAAATATTGGTTCAGCTCTTTATTTAGAGAACAAATTAACCATGGAAATAAGAGGTAGAGATATTTTAACTGGACTTCCTCGTAGCATAACTGTTACCAGTAATGATGTTACTGAGGCTATCCAAAATGAATTAGAAGCTATTATCAATTCAGCGAAAAAAGTACTTCATGAAACCCCGCCTGAATTATCAGCTGATATTATGGAAAAGGGAATGATATTATCAGGAGGAAGTTCTCTTCTGCGCAACATTGACCAATTGTTATCTAGAACTACGGGCGTTCCTGCCTATATTGCCGATGATCCATTGCTTTGTGTAGCCAAAGGAACTGGCATTGCGCTTGAAAATTTGGATAGTTATAAAAGAAGTATTTTAGCAACAAAATAGAATGCGTATTATAGAGATTAGTTGTTACTTTCAATAATCAAATTTAAAGACTAAATTCTAAAATGTAAAATTGTAATTTAAAATTTTATCCAATCAAGTTGCTTTTGCGCATTTTATTTTTAATTGCAGCTTTGAGGCTTAATTTTAGTTTTGATTTATTTTTAATAATATTTTAATTGATAAAATATGTCTAATACAATATTAGTAACAGGCGGAGCAGGATTTATAGGTTCCAATTTTATTCATTATTGGCTTCGTCGATATCCAGAAGATAAAGTTATCAATCTTGATTTGTTAACCTATGCAGGAAATTTGGATAATTTAAAAGATATTGAAAACAATTCAAATTACAAGTTTGTGCATGGTGATATTTGTGATACTAATTTAGTTGATGATATTGTAAAAGAGGTAAATTTAATTGTACATTTTGCAGCTGAATCTCATGTAGACCGTTCTATTATGAATAGCGCCGATTTTATTAGAAGTAATGTGGAGGGAACCCGTGTACTTTTAGACGCAGCGCGCAGACATAATATTCGTTTCCATCATATTTCTACTGATGAGGTTTTTGGCGATCTAGGTCCAAATGACCCTCTTTTTAATGAAAGTACACCATACAACCCACGTAGTCCTTACAGTGCCTCAAAAGCGGCATCTGATTATTTGGTAAGGGCTTATTTTCATACCCATAAACTTCCTATAACAATTTCTAATTGTTCTAATAATTATGGCCCTTATCAATTTCCTGAAAAACTTATTCCCTTGTTTGTAACTAATTTAATTGAAGGTAAAAAGGTCCCTCTCTATGGCGATGGTCAAAATATTCGTGACTGGTTGTATGTAGAAGATCATTGTCGTGCTATTGATTTAATAGTTCATAAAGGTAGAATAGGAGAGACTTATTGTGTTGGCGGCGGGACAGAAAAGACTAATTTAGAAATAACTAAAGCTATTTTAAAATTAATGGGTGCAAGTGAAGATATGATTGAGTATGTTAAAGATCGTCCTGGCCATGATCGTCGTTATGCTATTGATTTTTCTAAAATTAAAAATGAACTTGACTGGGAACCACAAGTAAAATTTGAAGAAGGACTAGCTAAAACTGTTAATTGGTATAAGGAGAATAAGAAGTGGTGGCGTCGGATTAAAAGCGGAGAATATCAAAAATATTATGATAAGAATATGGATTAAAACAGGTATTTGATCCTTAAAATTTATAAACAAAAAAGGAGGATGTAATAATGGCAAGTGTTGAGGTTAAAAAAGAAAAGTTTTTAATTTCTTTAGGTGTTGTTAGTGATTTAGGTAATGATTATTATGACAATTTGTTAAGAAAAGCTATTGATTTGGTTGAAAGAGAAATGAATAAAGAAGATTTTATGCACATAATAGGAGTATTAAACATTAGCGTAGATTTGTCATTGTTGATCATGTACGAGGGAGAAGAGGTTGATTTGGAAGTAGTAAGATTGGCTACTATTTTTCATGATGTTATGTTAAATAAAGTTAAATTTGAAAATCATGCTGTGAGAAGCGCCAATAGGTTTATAGATTTTGTTGTAAAACAGAGAATAAATTTAAGCCAAAAACAAATAGATAATATCGTCCATTGTATTCGTTCGCATTCCGCACGTTGCGACGGCAGATTAGAAGAACCAAGCAGTATAGAAGCGCAGATAGTTTTTGACGCTAACATGTTACAGAGATTAAGTGATTCGGGAATATT
>JALSMD010000085.1 GCA_026987855.1 Candidatus Falkowiibacteriota bacterium
TTTATTAAAAATAGCAAAGAAAAAGATGTAGCAAAAATTTCCCGAGATCTTTTAGATGATTTTGAGAAAAGAGTTTTTGCCCTTTTGACTCCCTATGGTCGTTTTATAGGAGAATCAAGAATGGAAGTGGTAAGACAATTTATAAATAATGTCTTAAATGGATGTTAATTTTTAAATAAAAGCGATGCTAAACAGCATCGCTTTCTTATTTGGATTTAGATTTTTTTAAAAAATATGTTATAATATAAATATATCAAATAAATAAATTAGATATATGAAAGATCTAGAAAAAAAATTATTAAAACAGAATAAAAATTGCTGGGAACAATGGAACGAAAATACTAAAAAAAATGCTTTTAGCTTTGCGGAAAAATATAAACTTTTTTTGAATAGTGCCAAAACAGAAAGAGAAGTTGTTAAGGAGAGCATCAAAATAGCAGAAACAAATGGCTTTGTAAATATTAAAAAAATAAAATCATTGAGACCAGGTAGCAAAGTTTATGCTATTAATCGAGAGAGAAGTTTATTTTTGGCACGTTTAGGAAGAGATAAATTGCAAAATGGTGTTAATCTAATAATGTCACATATTGATTCACCTCGTCTTGACTTCAAGGTTTCACCTCTTTATGAGGATGAAAATATAGCCTTTTTTAAGACCCATTATTACGGAGGTATTAAAAAGTATCAATGGCCAACTATTGCTTTAGCCTTACATGGTACTATTTATTTAAAAAATGGCAAAAAATGCGATATAGTAATTGGCGAAGATGATGATGATCCTATTTTTATGATTACAGACCTTCTTCCTCATCTTGATCGTGAGGGTGGGCCAGGGACAAAAATTAGAGGTAGAGATGTAAAAGGGGAAGATTTGAATTTAGTTGTTGCTTCTATGCCTATTAAAGATAAAAAGATAAAAGAAAGAGTCAAGCTGTTTGTTTTAAATTATTTATATGAAAAATATGGCATAAAAGAAGAAGATTTGTCTAGCGCTGATTTAGAAGCAGTTCCTAGTGAAAAGGCTCGTGATTTAGGATTTGATCGTAGTATGATTTCTGCCTATGGTCACGATGATAGAATTTGCGCCTATGCCAGCTTAAAGGCTTTATTTGACGCTAAACAATTTACTAAAACTCAAATTTGTATTTTGATTGACAGAGAAGAAATAGGTTCGGATGGTAATACAAGCGCTAAATCAATTTTTTTAGAAATTTTTATTTCAGATTTATTAAAATTAAGCGGCAAGAAGGGTAGTTTAGATGAAGTATATAGAGTATTTTCTTCTTCGCACGGAATTTCAGCTGATGTTACAGCAGCTGTTGATCCTGACTATAAAGATGTTCACGACTTACGAAACGCTTGTCGCCTTGGTTATGGTTTAGCTATAGAAAAATATACCGGCTCAGGAGGAAAATATTTTACATCAGAAGCATCAGGAAGATTTTTGGCTAAACTAAAAAGTATTTTTTCTTCTAACAAAAACATTATTTATCAAATAAGCGGAGGCCTTGGAAAAGTAGATCAGGGCGGGGGAGGAACAATTGCCAAATATATGGCTAATCGTAATATTGAAATGGTAGATGCTGGCGTTGCTTTACTTAATATGCATGCTCCATTAGAAATAGCATCAAAGGCAGATCTTTATTCCGCTTACTTAGCATATAAGGAATTTTTTATAAAAGCTTAACAATTATGAAAAATTTGGAGTTAGAGCGAAAAATAGAAGTCAATAAATGGATTATAAAAGCCAGATGGTTTTATATTATTAGTTTTTTAATTATTGATTTATTAGTAATTGTTCTGCGCTACAAAAAAGATTTTCCAACTTTATTAATATTATTGTTTTTAACCGCCTTAATTCTTTGGAATGTATTTTTGTCTTTATATGTTAGACGGGTTAATTATCAGAATATTAACAAGCTAGGGATAATACAAATTGCCTCAGAGTTGTTTTTCTTTTTAATTTTAATTAATATCGTAGCTGACCTACGAAATATTATTATTTTATTTTTCTTGTTACCTATTTTTTCTGCTGCTTTGATTTTTGGCGTCTCGGGAGCAATTATAACTTCTCTTGTTTCTGTATTTTTGATAAACTTTTCTGTTATTTGGGAGTACTTTAATTATATTATAAAATTTTCTCAATATGATTTTAATGAGGTAAAAATTAGTGGCATGTCTTTTAGTTTTAAGGACTTTGCTAGCAAGTCTATAACAAGCCTTTTGTCCTCATCAATTTTCTATATTGTTCTCGGTGTTTTTGCGGGTAATGCCGCTCACTTGTTAATAAATAGAGAAAAATTATTAGCAGAGGAGACAAGAAAATTAGATAGAGAAACTAAATTGAGAAAAAGAGAATTAGACAAATTAAATAAAACTGCCAAATTATTAGCTAAAAGAGATGAAGAATTGATAAAAATAAATAAACAGTTAGACAAAAAGATACGTGAATTAGAAAACTCTGAACGTTCTTTAATAAGGGCATTTAATGATTTACAGATAGAACGCCGAAGAGCAGAAGAGGAAAAAAGCAAAACTGATGCTATTATTTCTAATTTTATAGATCCCATTATCGTTGTTGATAAAGAAGGACGTTTAAGTAGGTTTAATCCTGCAGCACGAGAAATTTTTGGTTTGAGAGATGAAGATTTAGAAACTAAAATTTCAGATAAAAATAATTTTTCTATGGAAAATTTCCGCAAAGTTATTAGAAGAGATTACAAAGTTGTTAAAGAAAAAAATTTAGATGATAACGAGTCCCTTTTAGAAGAAATAATTATAAAAATAGGCAACAAAGAATTTACTTATAAAGTAATTACTTCAAAAGTTGTTAATGCACGTAATGAATTTTTGGGTACAATGAAAATTTTTTATAATATAACTCGTGAAAAGATGATTGATAAATTGAAATCAGAGTTTATTTCTATCGCCGCTCACCAACTAAGAACACCATTGTCAGCTATTAAATGGGTTATTAAGATGGTCTTAGATGGAGACGCTGGCAAGCTCAATGAGGAACAAGAAAAATTGTTATTTAAAGGGTATCAAAGCAATGAGAGGGTAATTGAACTTATTAATGATATGCTTAATGTTTCTCGTATTGAAGAAGGCAGATTTGGTTATTCATTTTCTACAAGCAGTTTTGATGAAGTATTAGATATTGTTGTTGGTAGTTTGGAAAACAAAATTAAAGAAAATCATCAAAAATTAATTATTAAAAAGCCAAAGAAATTACCAAAAATTTACATGGACAAAGAAAAAATGATTTTAGTGCTACAAAATTTATTGGAGAATGCAGTAAAATATACACCAGAATATGGAACTATAGAAGTAAGTGTTGAGGTAGGAAAAGAGTTGATGAAGGTGAGGGTAAAAGATAATGGAGTTGGTATTCCTAAAAAGGACCAAGCTAAACTATTTTCTAAATTTTTTCGCGCCGATAATGTTATTCGTATGCAAACAGAGGGGTCAGGACTTGGTTTGTTTATTGTAAAGAATATCATAGAAAAACACGGAGGTAGTATTATTTGTAATAGTGAAGAAGGAAAGGGGACTGAATTTATTTTTACTTTACCAATCAAAAAAAAGATTTCATAATTGCTGACATTAAAATAGTTTGATATAATATTAAATAAGAAAACGTTATATTCAATTTAATTATTTATCACAAAAATATGACAGACAAAACCAAAATTCTAATCATTGAGGATGAAGAGGCTTTAATTTCTTTGTTAAAAGTAAAACTGGAAAAGGAAGGTTTTGAAGTTGAGTGTGCTTATAATGGTGAAGAAGGTTTTAAAAAAATTAAAGAATATAAACCAGACTTAATTTTATTAGATATTGTAATGCCTAAAATGAACGGTTATGAGGTTTTAGAAAAAATGAATGAAGAAAATATTAAAACTCCAGTAATTATTATTTCTAACTCTGGTCAACCGGTAGAATTAGAGAAGACGAAAAAATTAGGAGCAGTTGATTATTTAATTAAAACTCAATTTAACCCTATTGATGTAATTAAAAAAGTTCGCAACTATTTAGATGGCAAAATAACAGAACAAAAGGCAGAAGAAATTCTAACAGTTAAACATCCTGACGGACCAAAAAAATTAGGTGTGAAAGTGTTGCTAGTAGAAGATGATAATTTTTTGCGAGAAATTAGTAGTAAAAAATTAGTTAAAGAAGGTTTTACAGTGTATGAGGCTATAGATGGGGAGCAGGCTTTAAATGGTATTAAAGAAATTAAACCTGATATAGTGTTGCTTGATATAATTTTGCCAGCTGTTGATGGTTTTCAAATTTTAGCTAACATTCGTTCTAGCGATGACCCAGATATAGCTAAAATTCCTGTTATTATGCTTTCTAATTTAGGTCAAGACGATGACATTAAAAAGGCAATGG
>JALSMD010000086.1 GCA_026987855.1 Candidatus Falkowiibacteriota bacterium
CAGGAAGAAGGTCTTTCCTAGTCTCCATGACCCGCATTTTATTTGTGAAGAAGAAATTTGGCATCAAGTTAAAATCGTCCTTTTCTTTTTTAAATGTACATCCTAGAATAAATCCGTAAGCGCAAGCTATTGTGTATATAAAAAACAATGTATCAAAAAAAGAGGCTATTAATAAATGAACAGTAATTAAAAAACATATCCAACTAAGATGGAATTTTTTTCGATAAATAATTTGATGCAAAGAAACAATTATAATATAAAAAAACATCCAGAGGAAAGAGAATAAGCCAATAATTCCAGTAGTTGCTAACAAAAAGAAATAAACACTATGAGGCTGGTTGTATCGACTAATAAAATCGGGAATTTCTTTTTCTTTTACTAAGTTTTTTATGGCCAAATTGTAGTCTCCAATACCTACTCCAAACAATGGACTTTCTTTAAAAATTTTCCAAGATGCTTTCCACATCAAAAATCTAGAACCAATTGAGGTAGAAACATGTCCTTTACGGTATTGTTCGATATCATTTATGGCTTGACTAATTCTGATTCTAATAGTTTGAGAGCTATTGTAGATTGCTACAGATAAAAACAAAATAAACACTAATGAAATGACAAGGGCGATTTTTTTTCTCCTTAAGAATAGAAAAAAACTAGAGAAAGAAGTAGCAAGAAGTGCCAGCCAGGCACCTCGACACGTGCTAAAGATAATAGAGCAAAAAGCAAGAAATATGAATAATAAGAGAAGGGTGGCGATAAACCATGGCAAAGAAAGTCTTTTAAGGTTAAGGATAAGGACAAAAGATATATAAATACCCATGGAGAGCAGATTGGCAAACCAAATATGATGCATCCCTAAAGGTCTGAAGGGTTTGAGCGGCATAGAATTAAATAAAAAAACTTGCAAATATCCGATTATAGACAATGCTAGTAAGCTAACAATAAAAAAGAGAAGAAGATGATAGGATTTCATGTTGCACTTTTCGACAATAAAAGATATTATTAGAGAAATTAAAAATAGATTTAAAATGTTAGAGGTTCTTCCCCAGGCTTCACTTAAATCAGAACTGTAAAAAATGCTTAATAAGCAAACTATTAGTAAAGGAAGTATTGCCTTAATTAGTGGTGTCGAACTTAAAAAGCCAAATAACTTCTGTCTAAAAGAAGAATTTAGAAAAGAAAAAATAATGAAAAATAAAATTAAACTTATATAGCTAACTGTTATTCCAGTTTTTGAAAGTGGAATAGACAGGGCCATCAAGTATGATAGAATAGTAAATAGAACGCAGTAACTCTTTACAATCATTTTTTTACCAATTTAAAATGTTTTTTACTAAGGTCTACACCAAGAATTTTTTCAATTATTAGCGCAATTCTATGCTTTTTTTCTTTCCAGGTTAACTTGTGATTTGGATTGGCTTCAAATATTCCTTCAGCAGGGGGAAGCCAATTTTGAATAACTTTTGGATGAGATCCTTTGAAAGGTTTCAGTATTTTCGGATCAATTTCACGATAATCTATGGTAACAGGCTTTTTTCCCCAATATTTTTCTATCTTTTGTCTTTTGAGATTCATTTGTGTTTCACTCCTAATCCACCCATAATGATAAATCTTGGCTCCGGTCAAAACAGCTCTAGGATAGCGTCCTTTTTTAAAACTTTTTAATACTATAAAAAACAAACCTTCTGGGGCCCAACACAAAATATTATTCTTTATAATTCGCACTTCTTTGCGATACCATCCTGGTGACCAAACAATAGTATTTTTATTGCCGTAAAAATGTAAATAATCAAAGGCTAGGGCTTCTACCTCAGGGTCATCTAAATATTTTTCCATA
>JALSMD010000087.1 GCA_026987855.1 Candidatus Falkowiibacteriota bacterium
CAACTTCACCCAACCTAACCTCTTTCCACACCTCCGTAAACCCATCAAAGCGTTTTTTACCAGTAAGTAGCAGTTGCATTAATGCTTTTTTTTGTTGCTGTTTGGCTTGTATGAGTTGGGTTTGTTTGTTAATTGCCGCATCCCAAGTGCTTAGTATTTTGGCTATTTTTATTTGTTGGGGTTTTGGTGGAATAAGTATATTTACTTCTGATAAAAACCTACCATTTGTCAGTGCTCTTGTTGTAAAAGAGCTTTTACTTTTAATTTCATTTCTAACGATTTGAGTCAAAAAGCAATATTTTGCATACTCAATATCAATTTTATCATTTATAGGTCTTGCTCTCAAAACAAAACCACTAAAGACTCCACCATCTATGTCTTCTGTTAAAACAGTTGATAATGCAATTTCATTTATGGTTTCTGAAGTTCTTGTAAAAAAGACATCTCCTTTTAAAATATTAAACCTCTTCTTTTCACTTTCATTAAGAGAAACCTTCCCTTTTATATTGTTTTTATTTACAAATGGTAATTTATTAACATCCATATAATTAATAATAGGTGTTCCAAAACCAAAATATTTTTTTTCTTTATTTAAGCCATTTTTAAAGATATAAATATCTCCAATTAAATTAACTTTCCAATCCTCAGGTATTACTCCTAATTTGGTTTGTTTATAACCTTTTTTAAGGGTTACAGGTTCGAGCTCCAGCCCAGTCATTATTTTCTTTTCTTTCTTCATATTACAGTCCCAATTCTTTTAAATAGCCATCCATTTCTTTACGAACATCAATCAATTCCTTTTCTAACGTTTTAATTTCTTTTTGCACTAAAGCAATATCAATAGGTTCTTCTTCTTCAAAAGTATCTACATAACGTGGTATGTTTAGGTTGTAGTCGTTTTCGGCAATTTCATCTATGGTAGCAATGTAACTATATTTGTCTTTTGTTTCAAAATTTTGGTAGGTAGTTACTATTTTTTCAATATCGCTATCTCGTAATACATTTTGTTTTTTACCGTCTTGGTATTCTTTACTAGCATCAATAAATAGTACATCTGTATTGTTTCCTTTTGCTTTGTTAAATAGTAGAATGGCTGCAGGAATGCCTGTACCAAAAAACAGGTTACTTGGTAAACCAATAACGGATTCTAGTAAGTTTTCTTCAATTAATTGTTGTCTTATTTTACCTTCGGCAGCACCTCTAAATAATACGCCGTGTGGTACAATTACACCAACTCTGCCTGTTGGTAAAGTGGTTGCTATCATATGTAAAATAAAAGCATAATCGCCTTTAGATTTTGGCGGTATTCCTCTTGTAAATCGTTTAAAACGGTCAGCTTCTGCGTTTTCGTGTCCCCATTTGTCTAAACTAAATGGCGGATTTGCAACTACTATATCATATTTCATTAAAGCACCACCTTCTAATAATTTTGGGTTGTTAATGGTGTCGCACCATTCTATTTGTGCGGAGTCCATACTGTGTATAAAGCAGTTCATTTTGCTCAATGCCCAAGTATCGCCATTGCTTTCTTGACCGTACAAGGCATAATCATTAGATGGATTACCGTTTTTATCCTTTACTTCTTCGGCTACTTTTATTAATAAAGATGCAGAACCACAAGTTGGATCAAAAATACGATTACCTTCCTTTGGGTTTACTAATTTTGCTAGTAATGAGGACACTTCTCTTGGTGTGAAAAATTCTCCACCTTTTTTACCAGCTCCAGAAGCAAATTTTTCTAATAAAAACATATACGCTTCGCCTAAAATATCTTGTTTATCATCCCAAAGTGATGGTCTAAAATCGAGTACTGGTTT
>JALSMD010000088.1 GCA_026987855.1 Candidatus Falkowiibacteriota bacterium
ATGTCCCAGTAGAAAAAATAGGGGAATTTGAGCAAGGGTTAAATGAATATATTAGCAATAATTACCAAGAAATTTTAGATGAAATAAATTCTAAAAAAGAATTAAATGATCAATTGGAAGAAAAAATGAAAAAAGCTATAAATGATTATAAAAGCACGCTTGATTATTTAATTAAATAATTTTAACAACAAATAATAAATAATAAACAAACTTATGTCAAACTATGTAAAGGAAATAATGAGAAAGGCTCATATTATCAGTGATGATAAAACTTTTTATGATGCTATTAAACAAATGATAGAGGAAAAAACCAATTCTTTAGTGGTAGTAGACAAAGAAGGAAAATTAGTTGGTTTATTAAATACAGGGATGTTGATTGCAGAAGTTGTTCCAGATTATTTGGAGGAAGATGCAATTGCCGCACATTTTGCTAATGAAGATATTTTTATTGAAGATGTTAAGAAGGCCCAAAAATCTCCTATAAAAAAATTTATGATGAAGGATCCTTATTATATTCAAGGGGAAGCTAGTTTAATGGAGTTAGCAGTATTGGCCCTCTCTAATAAACAGTTTAGAATTCCAGTGGTAGATAAAGACAAGAAACCAGTTGGGATAATCACTAGAACTGAATTAAAAAAGGTGATTGGAGAAATCTTAAATATTAAAGACAAAGAATAATTATTTATTTTGTTTTAAAAAATAATCAATAATAATTAATGGCTAAAAACAAAAAATATGAACTTATCTTTTGTAGCTGCTAGTCTAATTTTTGTTGTTACCTTTATATTAATTTTAACCGAAAAAGTTCACCGCACAGTGATTGGTTTGGCTGGGGCGGTTATCATGGTAGCAGCAGGAATGTATTTTAAATTTTACGAACCATTTGAAGCTTTACATGCTATTGATTTTAATACTATTGGTTTACTTTTAGGAATGATGATTATTGTTGCGGTTTTGGAAGGAACAGGTTTCTTCCAATATTTAGCAATTGTAGCTGCCAAAAAGACGAAAGGTGACCCCTGGAAATTGGTAGTTGTATTAGGAACAATAACTACTTTAGTTTCATTTATTTTAGACAATGTTACCACAGTTGTTCTAATTGCTCCTGTAACAATCATTATCGCCCGTCTTCTGAAAATTAGCCCTATACCCATTTTAATGGCAGAGGCATTATTATCAGATACAGGTGGTGTGGCTACTTTAGTCGGTGATCCACCAAATATTATGATTGGGAGCGCTGCTCATTTTTCTTTTAATGACTTTTTGATCCATATCGCCCCCATTGTCTTAGCAGCATGGTTGGTGACTTTAATAACTTTAAAAATAGTATTTCGTAGAGAATTAAAAGCAAAACCTCAGAATGTTGAGGAATTAGAAAAAATGGATGATAAAAAGGTAATTAAAGACATAGCTACCTTAAAAAAAGTAATAGGGGTACTGGGAGTGGTAGTTATTTTGTTTTTCTTACATAGTTCGTTTCATATGCCACCTTCCATGGTTGCTCTAATTGGGGCTGCTTTAACTTTAATTATTGTTAGTCCAACCAAAGATCCGCAGCCTATTTTAGAAAAAGTAGAGTGGAGTGTATTATTATTTTTTGCTTCTTTGTTTGTAGTAGTTGGAGGATTGGAACATGCTGGAGTATTAGAACATTTAGCTTCTACAATTCATCATATTGCTACTGGTAACGCTGTAATTACCGCGTTAGCTATTTTATGGATCTCAGCTATCATGTCAGCTATTGTTGATAATATACCATTTACTGTGGCAATGATTCCGGTTATCCAATTTTTAGAAAGCCAAGGAGTGCCTAC
>JALSMD010000089.1 GCA_026987855.1 Candidatus Falkowiibacteriota bacterium
CATTTTGATTCTTAATAACTACCTGTTTAATTGGTAAACCATATTTAACAGCAAATTCAAAATCTCGCTCATCATGTGCCGGGACAGCCATAATTGCTCCTGTACCATATCCTGCTAAAACATAATCAGCTACAAAAATTGGCACCTCTTCGTTATTGACTGGATTAACTACTACTAAACCTTCAATTTTAACTCCTGTTTTTCCTTTGGCTAAATCTGTTCGTTCTAAATCGCTTTTCTTTTTAGCCTGTTCAATATATTTTTCTACTTCTTCATAATTCTCAATTTTATCTTTTAATTGTTCAATTAAAGAATGTTCTGGGGCTATCACTACATAAGTGCAACCAAACAAAGTATCTGGCCTTGTTGTAAATACTTCTAATTCATCTTCAATTCTTTCATTTTGTTTTGCTGTTTTAATTTTAAACTTTACTAAAGCGCCTTCGCTTTTGCCTATCCAATTTCTTTGCATTTCTTTAATAGATTCTTCCCATTCTGGCAGTTTATCTAAATCTTCTAATAACCTATCAGCATACTCGGTAATTTTTAAAACCCATTGCCGCATTGGTTTGCGTTCAATTTCGCTTCCGCAGCGTTCACATTTTCCTCCCTCTAAATCCTCGTTTGCTAAACCAGTTTTACAAGATGGACACCAATTTATCGGCTCATAAGATTCATAAGCTAATCCGCGTTTAAACATTTCCAAAAATACCCATTGTGTCCAACGATAAAATTCTGGATCAGTAGTATTTATTTCTCTTGACCAATCGTAAGTAAAACCAATTTTTTCTAACTGACTTTTAAATTTTTTTATGTTTTCTTCTGTGGCAATTCGCGGATGAATTTTATTTTTAATAGCATAATTCTCAGTTGGCAAACCAAAAGCATCCCATCCCATTGGATGTAAAACATTATGTCCTTGCATCATTTTCATTCTTGCCACTACATCAGTAGCAATATACCCTTTGGGATGTCCAACATGTAAACCAGCGCCACTAGGATAAGGGAACATATCAAGGCAATAAAATTTAGGTTTAGATTTATTTTCTTGGGTCTTGTATAACTTCTCCTCCTCCCACTTTTTTTGCCACTTTTTATCTATTTCTTTATGGTTATATTTATTTGGCATATTTTTAAAATTTAATTTATTAAAACAAATCTTGTGTCGTTGTTCTTTTGTTTCTCATATTTTAACAACTAAAAACCTTAAATAATTGATAATATTCTATTAACTAAATAAAAGGGAAGAGATAATAGCTTATATTTTCTACCCTGTCGATTAATTATT
The DNA here is from genome assembly GCA_026987855.1 of Candidatus Falkowiibacteriota bacterium. GTDB lineage: Bacteria > Patescibacteriota > Patescibacteriia > Patescibacteriales > JALSMD01 > JALSMD01. The sequence goes on from JALSMD010000089.1 coordinate 1,289, forward strand.
TCTTGTTTTAATTCTCCATCATAAACTCTAAGTAAAATACTATTTTTTACTTCTCGTCCAAAACTAAAAAGAGATTTTAGTTTGGCAGAATGTCCTGGCTTCACTTCAATTCCCAAAATGCGACCACCTTTTGCTAAACAAAAATCAACCTCAGCCGACCCCTCTGATTTCTTTTTAGCCCAATAATATAAACTCAATTCTTTAGTTATTTGACTAGCTAATAAATTTTGGCCTACAACCTGCTCAGCGATTTTGCCCCGATAAAAAGAGGCTAAATTATTAAATTTTAAAAAATGTTTTTCCATCTTATTTTTAAAATTAACTAATCCAACATCTAAAAAAATAAGTTTCTTGGGACGTTTTTCTTGCTTTATTAAAGGTAAATCAGTTGACTTAGTGGCTCTAATTTTGAAAAGTTTGGTTAAAATAAAATTATCGATATAGATTAACACTCCCATAATATAAATTCAATATCAATAATTTCTATTTTTTTAATTCTCGTCGTCTTCGTTTAACAAAAGCGCGTAAATCTTCGTGTTTGTCAAATTCGTCTACTATTTCGGCTCCTATTATTTCCTCTAAAACATCTTCAATTGTCACCAATCCAGCTACTCCACCAAACTCATTTAATACAATAAATAAATGATAACGTGTCTTTTTAAATTCATTTAAAAGATCGTCAAGCGGCTTATTGTGATCAACGAAAATAACATCTTTTCTGGCTACATCTCTTACTTTTTTGTTTTTCCAATTTGTATTTATTAAATCTTTTACATAAAGAATACCTATAATATTATCTAAACTCTTTTCATATACAGGAATACGGGAATGACCAGCATTAGAAATTGTTTTTAAAAGTTTTTCATCAATCTTTTTGTTAGCAGACAAACAAAACATCGCTACCCGTGGGGTCATTATGTCTCTTACCTTCTTCTCTGAATAGGACAAAGCTCCTTTAATAATTCTTTCTTCGTCTTCATCTATTTCACTATCACGAGAATTCTCATGATCTTCAATTAGTTTCGCTAATTCTCTCTTAGAATAAATCGTTGGCATCTCTTCTCCTAAAATCCAATCTAAAATACGAGCCAAAGGCCATGTAATTGGCAATAAAATGAAAATAAAAATTTTCACTATAAAAGCCAGTTTTGAACCTATTTTAAGAGCATATCTTGAAAATGTAGCTTGAGGTAAAATTTCTCCAAAAATTACAATTAAAGTGGTGGCAATCAAACCGGCAGTAAACCCAGAAGCTATTGATCCTAAAAAAATTGACAAGGCAGCATTAACAGCTACATTACCAATCAAAAGGGTACAAAGAAGCAAATTGCCGTTCTTGCGAACCTCATAAACTTTTTTGGCTCGCTTATCACCAACTTCTGCCTTTCTTTTCAGGCTATCTTTACCTAAACTAAAAAAACCTAATGTTAGGCCAGAAAAAATCGCAGAGAAAAAAACTAAAATAATAATTATTAAATACTCAAAATAGTCGTCCATAAATTATATTCTTGCAATTCTTGTTATAAATTTATAATAAGATTATTTTATATTTTACCTTAAAACTCTTTAAAAATCAAATTGGGCTGCTTGTTGACAGCCCCTTATATCTTTTTAAACAATTAATCTTTTTTGTTCGGTCTCTTAGTTTTTATTAATATTTTTCTTAATCTTTATTGTAAAACTTCTCTATTGTATTTTTTATTGTCATATCCCGGTATTATCATAAAAACGCCACAGCCAATACATCTAATTGCTTCCGGCCAAATCTAACTACAAAAACAACATTTAAATATAATACCTACTTTTTAATACATTTAATAATCAATATAGATATCGCCTATATTAAACAATAAAATTTTTCTCAACCTCCTGAGAGAACAATTAAAATTATTAGATAAAAAATTATATGACTTTATAAAATCATTAAAACTACTCCTAAAAGTCAAACGCAAAAAATTTAATAGCTTTTTATCTATCAACATAGACTCTATGGATAAATTTTGTTGGCACTTAAAGCAAACTAAACCGCCTTTACTAAAAACAAAATTTAGTTGAGATGAAATATTATTATTACATTCAGAACATTTATATAATTGTGGTTCGTAACCTAATTTTTGAATTAATTTTAAAATAAATATATTATAAATAAACTCTTCATTTATTTTAACATGAACATTGTCTAACCAATTCAAGAAATCAAACAAAAAATCAAAAACATCTTCATCTTTTTGGCCTTCTTTTATCAATTTATCAAAAGAAGATAAAACTCGGCCGGCCAACCATATTTTATTTAAACTATTTTTGATGCCAAGGAAACAATTTTCTGCCTTTGCCGATCCAATGTAATTAAAATTTCTGCCCGGGACAAACATAACTTGCGATAAAATAATAGGTTCTAAATGTCCTGCCAATTTAGAATGTAATTTTTTTGTTCCACGCGCTACTAGCCCCAATTTTCCCATTTCACGGCTATATAAAATCACCTTGGTATCATTTTCACGAAAATCAAATCTATCTAAAACAATAACTTTTAATGTTTTAGTCAGCATAAATTTTATCTAGATAACTTTGTAAAATAATCATAGCGGCCACTGCATCACGATTAAATTTTTTTAACTTTTTCCCAATACGTACATCAGCTTCACGACTACTGAACCGCTCATCTGTTAAATGTAAAATAAGGCCATGTTTTTTTAAATTATTTAAAAAATTTTTAAAGTTGGCTGGAAATCTATAAATTTCTCCTGACAAACTTAAAGGTAGACCAATTACTAATTCATCTATTTCTTCTTGTTTTACAATTTCTAAAATATCTTCAATACTAGAAACACTACCTAGAGGTGTTGCTATCCTGGTTTCACTATCTCCCAAAGCCAATCCTATGCGTTTTTCTCCCCAATCAATTCCTAAATATTTTATAAATTTTGACATTTTTTAAAAATTTAAAAAATTAAATATTTCGTTTAATTGTTTTATTTTTCTTAATTTAATTTTTTTAGTGCGCAAATTAATATTAGGGATAATAGCCTCTGTATAGCCCATTTTTTCTGCCTCTTTTATTCTCTGTTCTAAACGTGGCACATTGCGTACCTCGCCACCCAAACCTACTTCTCCTAGTACCAAAACGTCTTTGCTAATAATTTGATTTAAACGTGAAGAAACAATAGCTAAACAAACTGCTAAATCAAGCGCTGTATCATTAACTCGCAAACCGCCAACAATGTTTAAAATTATATCTTGGTTTGTTAAGTTAATTTTAGTGCGCTTACTTAAAACAGAACTCAAAATCTGTAAACGATTCACATCAAACCCAGCTGTTTTGCGTTGGGGGTAGCCAAATAAAGTTTTTGTTACTAAAGCTTGTGCTTCTACAAAAAAGGGGCGGCTGCCTTCTAATAGGCAACTAATTGTTGATCCAGCAATATTTTCCCGAGAGTCTTCTAAAAAAATACTTGAAGGATTAGATATTTCAACAAATCCTTTACTGGTCATTTCAAAAATTCCTAACTCATTGATTGAGCCAAAACGATTTTTAATTGCCCTTAATAAACGATAACCATGTGTACGATCGCTATCTAGATAAAGAACAACATCTACAATATGTTCCAAAGATTTTGGTCCAGCAATGGCGCCATCTTTAGTAATATGACCTATTAAAATAAAAGGTATATTTTCTTCCTTAGCTACTTCTAAAAAACGCAAAGTAGATACTTTAATTTGACTTACTCCACCTATTTCTGTATCTGCTAAGGAGGAATAAACTGTTTGAATTGAATCTATAATAACTAATTGCGGTTTTATTTCTTTTATGGCAGTAATAATTTTTTCTACATTAATGTCATTAATAAATTTTATATCACCATCTATTCCCAAACGGTCAAAGCGAGATTTAACCTGAAAAGCTGATTCTTCGCCACTTACATATACTACTATGTTGTTTTTACTCAAACAACCACTTATTTGAGCTACAATAGTAGATTTTCCTATACCAGGGTCACCAGACAACAAAATTAAAGATCCAGGAACAATACCTCCCCCTAACACTCTATCAAACTCACTAACATTTGTCTTTAAGCGCTCTTGAAATTTATTTTTAATTTGAGACAAATTAATAATCTTTGCCGCTGGAATCTTGTTAATATTATTTTTGATGTTATCCTGATCAGTAACTACTTCCTCTTTTAAACTTCCCCAAGCGCCACATTCTAAACAGCGCCCATTCCATTTAGAAAATTGGGCGCCGCAAGCTGAACATGAATAAATTGTTTTTATTTTAGAAGGCATTAATTTTAATAATCTTTTAATTTTTTAATAGCTTCATGTTTCTTTATTTTTTCTAAAGCCTTTGCCTCAATCTGTCTAATACGTTCACGGGTCACATCAAATTCTCTACCGACTTCTTCTAAAGTATGGGCAACGCCATCAACCAAACCAAAACGCATTTCTAAAATTTTCTGTTCACGAGGAGATAATTGTGATACCACTTCTCTTACATAATCTTTTAAAAGTTGTAAAGCTGCTGAACGATCAGGCGTCATATTCTTAACATCCTCAATAAAATCCTCCAAAGTAGAATCTTCTTCATCATCACCAATACTTGTTTCAAGTGAAATAGTATCCTGAGATATCTTGATAATATGTCTTACTTTTTCAATGTCTTCTCCCATTTCAGCAGCAATTTCTTCTGGTAATGGTTCACGGCCTAAATCTTGAATAAGCTGTCTTTGGACTTGAGTAAATTTATTGATGGTTTCAACCATATGTACTGGGATGCGGATAGTACGAGACTGGTCTGCTAAAGCGCGAGTAATTGCTTGTCTTATCCACCAGGTTGCATAGGTAGAAAATTTATATCCTTTACGATACTCAAATTTTTCTACTGCCCTAAACAAGCCAATATTGCCTTCTTGAATTAAATCAAGCAAGCTTAGGCCTTTAGCGCCAATAAATTTTTTAGCAATAGAAACAACCAAACGCAAGTTAGCTTCTATTAAGCGGCGTTCTGCTTCTCTATCTCCTTTTTCTTTTCTTTTAGCAAGCTCAACTTCTTCTTCAGGTGTTAGTAATGGAACTTTGCCAATTTCTTTTAAATACATTTGAATAGAATCTGTGCTAAACTTAGAAATATCTACATTTTTAATGTCGCCTAAAATATTGGGGTTCTCTTTGTTGTCTTTTTTTTGTAAATCAGTATCTTTTTTGTTTAAATCAAAATCTAAGAAACTACCGCTATCTTCAATAATTCTAATACCATTACGATAAACTTTTTCTAAAAACAATTCATAATCATAAATATATTCTTCTACTTCTTTAAATAAATGTAAAATTTCTGTCTCTGTTATAAAACCTCGGGAACGTCCTTTTTGAATTAGTTTTTCTATTTCCTCTTCACTTGGTTTTATTATTTCTTTTTTTTCTTCTATCTTTTTATTTTTAGTTGTTGTCTTTTTAGTAGTTTTTTTAGTAGTGGTTTTTGTTTTTTTGGTAGTTGTTTTAGAGGATGTCTTTTTGCTTGTTTTCTTTTTAGCCGTATTTTGGGCTTTGGTTTTGGTAGTTTTTTTGCTAACAATCCTCTTAGTAGCAGTTTTGGCGCTGCGTTTGGCTGTTTTTTGAGTTTTAGCTTTAATACGAGGCATAATTATGTTAAATAATTAATTTCTTCATTTAATAATTTTAGTTCTGTTAACAAAGCTTCTACCTTATCTTCTTCTCCTTCTTTTTCTAGTTGGGAAATTAATTTTTCAATTTCTTTCTTTCGTTCCATTAAAAATATTTTTTTAAGTTCTTTAGATGCGTTAATAATTTCTTGTTTAGCTTCTTCTAATTTATAATTATAAAAATCTTTCTCCGCTAAAAGAGAAATTCTGTCTAATTCTCTAACAACTGTCTCCTCCTGGCCTTTTGTCAACCATTGTCTAAAATTAAAATAAAAATCTTTTTGTATATTTAAATCTTGTTTCTCAATAATATTATTATAGTAAATTACCATTTTTTTGTAAAGCGAATTATACCAACCCCGCATATATTCCGTAGACACATTGTTAGTTGCATATTCAAACAATTCAGGGAATTTTAATAAAATAGCTAGAATTAACTCTGCCAATTTATCTTTACGGCTTAATGTTATTTTTGGGGCTTCTGATATTTCTTCTTTGATCTCTCTTGTTGTCTTTCGTGAGATAATTTTAGATAAAGCATCATATAACAAATATTCCTCTACTTCTATTTTTTCGCTTAATTTTTTAATCCAAAAATTTTGCTCAATTTTGTCCTCAAAACGGGCAATAATAGGTAATAATTTAGCCACGACTTTTCTTTTGTTTTCTATATTATCCAAACTGACATTATCAATTGTTTTGCTAAAATAATATTCCATTATATGTTTAGCTTCCTTTATGGAATTTATCCAATCTTCTGGATTGTTTTTAATACATTCGTCAGGATCTTTTCCTACTGGAATCTCAATAATTTTAATATTACAACCTAACTTCATTGCTTCTCTAACACCTCGTTCTATTGCCAATTCACCAGCTTGATCACTATCAAAGGCAAGAGCAACGTCGTTTGTGTATCTTTTAATTAACTTTATTTGATCAGTCGTCAATGCTGTGCCAGAAGAAGCGATAACATTTTTAAAGCCATGTTGATGAGCAGTAATAACATCCATTTGTCCTTCAACAATAATTGCCAAATTTTCTCTTTTAATTGCTAACTTTGCTTTATCTAATCCAAACAAAATTTTGCTTTTGTCATAAACTAATGTCTGGGGGCTATTGATATATTTGCCCATTTTCTCTTCTAATTCTTTCTCTGGGCTAACTCTTGCTGAAAAAGCTACTATATTGCCATTAATGTCGTTTATCGGAAACATAATACGCCCTCGAAAACGATTATAAAAGGTGTTGCCATTTTCTTTCTTTACACTCAAACCAGCCAAAAATATTTCATCTTCTTTAAATCCTTTGTTTTTTAAAAAAATAATTAAATCATCCCATGAGTCTGGGCTATATCCTAGACGCCATTCTTCTATGGTGTCTAAACTTAATTTTCTTTCTTGTAAATAGTCAAGTGCTGATCTGGCTCGTTTGTCTTCTAATAAAATATGGTGATAATAATTGCAGGCAATTTCCAAAATATCTAAAATTCTATTTCTTTTTGATGACAATTTAGAGTCATATTTTTTTAACTCCACCCCAGCACGATGAGCCAATATTCTTAAAGCTTCTGGGAAACCAATACCTTCTATTTCCATTATAAAAGAAAAAATATCTCCTCCTCTGCCACACCCAAAACAATGCCAAATTTGCTTATCTGGGCTGACAACAAAAGAAGGAGTTTTCTCTCTATGAAATGGACAAAGGGCAACAAAATTTACTCCAACGGGTTTAAGTTGAATATATTCCCGGATGATGTCCACAATGTCTAGTTTTGATTTTATCTCTTCGCTTGGAGAATACATAAAATTAAAATAATAATCAATTTATGAACTTTAATATCAATAAATACAAATAGTTAAACTTCTTTATTCATAACTCATTGACCATTATTTGTAGTTTATAATCTTTATAATTTTTATATATCATTACTACAGTAATTCCATTAAATTTCGCAACCTCTCAATTTCTGCCTCCACTACTTTGCCATCATACTCAGCGCTATGGGCATGTGCGCCTGAATAAATTGGCCGCTTTTGATCAAGGTGGAGACTAAAAACAATGTAATCTTTGTTTTTCTCTATATAAATATGAAAACGAGGATAAAAATTTCTGCCTAACCTTCTAACAAAGCTTTCTTTTCCGCTTCTATTTTGAATAAAAACATACCCAGCTCGACGTAAAAATTGCTCTGGAGTAATATCTAGTTTATCTTTGGGGACTTTTAGTTTCATATTATAGAATAAACCTAAAAATTAAAAAGATTATCAATTATTAATAATCGATGTTTAAATATAATAACCTACAACAAACGCATAACCAACAATAACTATTAAGGAATTAAAATTTAAACATTCAACATTAAACATTATGTTGTAAGTAACATATATAAACTATAAATTAAAGATTAAAATTACAAAGTTAAAGCCTTCTGCCAACTTTCTTTATATAAATTTAATATTTCCTCTTCGCTTGGCAAATTTTTAAAAGACTTAAAGGCAGCATTTCCTAACTCAAATCTCAATTTTTTATTATTTAAAAGTTTAATCATTGCTTGTTCTAGCTCTTTTTGGTTGTCAGGGGTAATTATTATACCATTTTTTTTGTGAATAATAAACTCGTCAGCGCAACCAACGCGTGTCATAATAATTGGCAAACCATAGGATGCTGCCTCTAAAATCACCATCCCCCAACCTTCGCTATTTGATGTTAACAAAAAAACATTTGCTTGTCTATAAAAATTATCCAAGCTATCCCGCCAACCAAAAAATACAACTTGCTTTTTTAAATTAAGCTCATTAACTAATTTTTCAAGTCTTATTTTTTCTGGTCCACTGCCAACAATCCATAATTCAATCTGTTTATTACTAGTTTTAATAACATTTTTTAATGCCTTAATTTGTAAATCTATATTTTTTACTGGCACTAAACGGCCTATAGTTAAAAAAATAAATTTATCTTTTTTTATTTGTTTTAAGCCTATTCTATTATTATTTGTTTTTTTAAAATAAACTGGCACTACTGTAATTTTATCTTCTCTAATGCCGAATTCATCTCTTAAAAAATTTTTTAATCTTTGGCTAACTGTTCTAACTGAGTTAGCATGTGGCAAAACTAAACGTGCTACAATTTTCCGCAAAAAAGTAAATTTTTCAAAACCGTGAACTTGAATTTCTAGGCCTAGATTAAATACGCGCGCCAAAATAAGGCCCAATATTGCTAAATAATAAGGATCTTGGATGCTTATTATATTAATTTTGTATTTTTTTATAATTTGCCAAGCTTTTTTAAAAATAGAAAAAAACGCAAATAATTTATATTTGCCCTTAATTCCATAAACTCTAACTCGTGAGGATAAATCAAGGCTAATATTTTGGGAAGTGGGAACTACTACAAAATATTTATCAACTAGATTGCCGTACTTTTTAATTCGGCGCGCAGGAAATGAATCTTGTTTTAATATATTTTTATCCAAACTTAAATTTAAAATCCGCATAGTTCTTTTTTAATATCCTCCAACATCTTTTTACGGCTAAATGTTTCTTTGGCGAATATAAAAGCGTTTTTAGCTATTTTTTTTCTTAAATCACTATTTTGCCAAAGCCAAATTATTTTTTCCTTTATTTCGTCTCGGTTATTATAACTAAATAAGATTCCTGTCTCCTTGTCCTGAATTATTTCAATGTTTCCCCCAACACGACTGGCTATCACTGGGACTTTATTCAGTTGAGCTTCAATTAAAACATGCGAAAGACCCTCATAAGCGCTATTTAAAATAAAAATATCACTTGCTGCCATAATTTCTTGAACTTTTTCATAATCTACCCTCCCCAACAATAAAACCTTATCTCTTAAATTGTGTCTTTTTATTTTGTTTTTTAAACTCTTTTTTTCTGGGCCATCACCAATAATTAATAATTTAAACTGGGGGTTAAATTTTAAAATTTCTGGCATAATTTCTATTAAAACATCAAATCCTTTCCAAGGAACTAAACGGCCGATAGATAAAATTATATCTCCGTTTAAACCCAATTTTTTCTTTAGTTTTTCTCTATCTTCTGTCAACTCTTTAAAATTTGCCGCATTATATATTACTTTGATTTTTTCCTCTCTTATGCCCCATCTCCTAATAATATTTTTTAAGTAATTGCTAGGCACTATTATTTTATTTGCTCTACGAGCCACAACCTTTTCTAAAAAACGAATAAATTCAACCTTAAAATTATATTTTTTGTTTTGAAATTCATCTAAGTTATCGCTTACATTCCATCTTTGTCTACCTTGCTCCCAAGCATAGTCGCCAACAATTTTCAAAATATATTTTTTGCCTTTAAGATAGCAAGCTAAACAGCTTGGCAGACCTTCACTAATAAGGCCTTGTACATAAATAACATCTGCCCAAGAAGATAATTTCCAAATCTGCCAAAAATATTTAAAATATCTTAAAAAAATATTTTTGTTGCTATCTATAACAATTGCTTTTTTTGTATTATGTTTTGAGTCTCCATAAGTAACAACTCTAACACTAAATCCATGTTTCGATAATTCGTCTAATAATGTTTTACTATAAGTAGCTGGCCCCCCGATGCTTGGAGGGTAAATGCCAGTAGCCAACAAAATATTTTTAATCTTTTCTTTTTTTTTATTATGTTCTTTTTTAAAAATAACAAAATTATAAACAAAAAAATTAATAGTCCCTATGATAGCTCCCACAACAATTTGAGCCACTAAATAATGGAAAGAAAAATATTCTACTAAAATATATATAAAATGAGTGTTTATTACTAAGCTGATTATAGCTATTAACAAATATATTGTTGCTTGCCAATGAACAGTATGTAAACGATCATCGCGAAAAGTCCAAAATTTTTGTAGACTAAAGCTAGCCAAAAAAGCAATAATAAAAGAAATAATAACTGAATGGACATACCATAAATCAACTATTTCAGTAAAAAATGCTAATAGCAAAATGTCAATGCCCGTAGCGATGCTTCCCGAAATAATGAATTTCACTATCTTTTTATTTTTACGAAGGTATCTATAAAATTCCTTCAATACCTTTCTAGCCATAAAATTTAAACAATTTTAATTTTGTCAAAAATTTCTTTCATTTGCTTAGTAATGATATCCCAATCATATTTAGATCTAACTAATTCGCTGCCATTTTTAATTAATTTTTCTCTTAACTCATTATCAGATAAAATTTTATTAATTTTATCGGCAATGCTTTTTGGGTTTCTAACCTCGCAAAACAATCCTGTTTTACCATCAAAAAGAAAATCAGGTATTCCTCCAACTGGTGTTGCAATAACTGGCAAACCAGCAGCCATAGCTTCCAAAAATGAATTTCCTAACCCCTCAGACAAAGAAGGTCTTATGAAAACATCTGAAACTTTTAAATATTTTGGCATTTTATTATGCTTAACAAATCCAACGAAAATAACTTGATCACGAACTCCTAGCTCGTTGGTCAAATTCTTTAACTTTTCTTCATCCTCTCCTACTCCTAAAATCAAAAATTTATAATTAGTTTTGCCTTGCTTTTTTAAAGTTGCTATAGCACGAATTACATCATCAACAGCATTCTTACGGCTCAATCGCGAGGTGGTAATAATAATTTTGTCATTCTCTCTTAACC
>JALSMD010000090.1 GCA_026987855.1 Candidatus Falkowiibacteriota bacterium
AGCTATGGCCATTATTACTCCGATTTATGAAGTGACAAGCATTATCTATCGTTAAGTTACCCCAAAATATTTTAGAGAGATGATGTAATAACAGGAAAATTATATAATTCGTAACTTAAATTAATGTACAAATACAAATTGTGGATTATGAACTAGAAATAAATTTTATTCAACAATGCCCTAATTCTTGATTTCAATCCCTGTTTGAAAGTTAATTATATGCGCCCCTATGCTTTTACCTTAATTGAATTGTTAATTGTAGTGAGTATTATAGCAATTCTAGGAACAATGGTTGTTCCTAGTTTTAGTAAATTCCAATCTTCATCTTTGTTGTCTGAAACAACCGCTCAAATTGAACAAAGTTTGCGTTTAGCGCGAGGCAAGGCTTTAGCTGGCTTTAATGATGTAGGTAGTGGTATTTATTTTGATATTGCTAATAATAAATACATAATTTACAGTGGCAATTCTTATAATTCTCGCTTAATATCTTATGATCTAGAATTTAATTGGGATGAATCTTTGGAGATAAATATACCAAATGGCCCCGAAATTATTTTTCTTAAAGGAAGTGGTTATGCGAGCAGTACAAGTTATATACAATTAAAACATAATAATCAAATTAAAACCATTACTATTAATAGTTATGGTTTTGTAGATGTTGAATAACTTTAATAAGATATTAGTTAAATACGATTTTTGAGCTTATTGTTTATGTTAATAATACAGGCGGTTAAAAATCAGAATGGTCAATCTTTGGCTGAGATTGTTTTAGCTATAGCTATTTTCTCTGTCTTAGCACTGAGTTTGGTAAGTCTTTCCTTGGGAGGGCTTTCTGCTAGTTTGCGTGCAGAAGAATTAAGCGAAGCACAATTTTTGGCTCAAGAAGGTCTAGAAGCAGTGCGAAGCATAAAATCACGAGCATGGAATGAACTAATTTATAATTCTAGCGAAGTAGGAACATCTAGCGGAAAATGGGTTTTAGTGGGCGAAGGCACTAGTGGAAAATTTGGCAAATTTGAAAGACAGATTAATTTTTATCCTGTATGGAGAGACATAAATAACCAAATTGTGTCCCCTGATATAGATAGCTCTTATTTAGATGTGAGTAGTAAAATAGCAGAATCAGTAGTCTCGTGGCAAACAGAACAGGGCACTCAAACTCAGGTAAAATATGTTAGTTATTTAACAAATTGGGAAGCAAGTTTTTGGGAACAATCAGATTGGCGTGGTGGGCCAGGGCAGCTTATTTGGACCGATGAGACAAAATATTATAGTAATGATGGAAATATCAATATAAATACCTTTGGTCAGGTAGAGTTAGCTTTGGTAGCAACTTCTACTTATGCTACTTCTAGTGTTTTGATTTCTTCTGCTTTTGACACTGGAACGAGTAGCGCTTTTTGCGTTATTTATTGGGAAGAAGAAATTCCAGACAGTTGCACGCTTTGTCAAGTTAAATTTCAAGTTAAAACTGCGCCAGATTCGGGTGGCACGCCCGGCATTTGGCAAAGCAATTGGATAGGTCCGGAAGGAGATGACGGGGATGAGGATGATTGTTTTACTAACAATCATGGCGAACTAATGCCAATTGATCTTAATGGTGATCAGTGGATTAAATATAGAGTAGTTTTAGAGGGAGACGCTAGCTCTACTCCAATTTTAAAAAGATTTAGAATTTATTATCAATAATTTTTATAATATTAGTTTTAAAATTTTATTTTTTTATGTTAAGATTACATAAAAAAGGACAACAAGCTTTTACTCTCATTGAGACTTTAATATATTCTAGTATTACAGCGATAGTTTTAAGTAGTTTACTTTCTTATATTTTTTTGGTTTCAAGTGTCCGTAATAAAAATTATATTCGGGAAGAAATACAATCAAATTTAAGAATAGTTTTAGATTTTATTTCTAAAGAAATAAGAATGGCTGATGAAATAATTTTGCCTACCAAAGGAACGTCCTCCTCTATCCTAAGACTAACAAGCTCAAGCACAGAAATAACTTTTTTCCTTTCCAAAGGACAGGTTTTTATTACAAAAGACGGAACTACAACTCCTATAACCAGTAGCCAAATTTATATTTCTAGTATTGATTTTTCTAACTCGTCTGTTTTAGGAAACAAGGATATTATTAATATCAAATTAGGCGCTAATAATCTAGGCTCAGCTGGCAGCGTTGATTATAGATATAATTTAACTTTACATACTAGTGCGCAAAAAAGAAAATAATTTTATGTTTGAAAAAATATTAGGTATTTTTCAAAAAAAATCTCTAGGCATTGATATCTCTGATTCTAGCATAGAAATACTTGAAGCGTCTTGTGTGGGAGACAGAGTACGCATTCTACATTTAGCTAGAACTATTTTAGCGCCAGGCATAGTAGAACGAGGAATCATAAAAGATAAAGAGAAATTGAACCAGGCTTTAATAAAAACTATTAAAAAAGCCGGAATCACAATTAGTCATATACATGAAGCAGTTTTTGGTATACCTGAAATTTGTTTTTATGTCCACTCCTTTAAAGTTAGGCCAGAAAATCTAAACCAAAAATTTATCTTAAAAGAAGTTCAGGCTAATATTCCTCTTGATTCAGATAAACTTATTTATATTTATAGAGTTATCGATAAAATAAGTGATGACAAGGAAAAGACAATTTTAATAGTAGCCGCGGATAAATATATTCTTGCTGATTGGCAAAGGTTTTTTGCTGGTTTAGGAATAAAAGTAAATTTGTTTGATTTAGAAATATCTGCTGTACGCCGTGCTTTAAATTTAAACAATTCTAATAATTTATGTTTAATTGATTTAGGATCTAACATTACTTCTATTTCCCTATTTATTGATGATGATTTATATTATTCGTATGCAAGCAAAATAGCGGGCAAAAGCATTACAAAAAAAATTTCTAAAAGTTTAAAAATAAACTGGGACAAAGCTGAAGAGATAAAAATCAAGACTGATGTATTGAGCAAGAAGAGCCGTGCCGCGGCTATTATTCGTAAAGAATTAAAAAAAATCATTTTAGAAATTAATGATTTAATTTTCTACTTTCAGAGAAAGACAGGCAAACAGGTGTCAAAGGTAGTTTTATGTGGGGGGACGAGCAAATTAAAGAATATTAGCCAATTTTTTAACAAATATTTATCTGTTGCTAGTACGGAGTTGCCTCAACCAATAAAACTTAATAAGAAAATTTCATCTGAGTTCGTTGGCGCGCTTGGATTAGCCCTCTTAGGTTTAAATAAAAATAAATTTAGCAATCAACCATATTTTGAAGTATCCATAGAACCAGAACGATATAATTTTTTAAATGTTTTACGCAGAGATAAGGCAAATTTATTTCGTTTGTTTTTTTTAAAAAGTCGTTTTCTAGCTATTATTTTAGTATTTGTTTTGGTTGTCGTCTTGGTGGTATTTATCTGGAAAACAAGACAGGAGAATTTAAATTTTTTGCCTCAAGAAACCGACGAAATTAGTAGATCATTTTTGTCTGACCAGAAATTTTCATCCACTACTCAGGAATATGTTTCAGAAAAGGATCCAGAAACGAAAGAAAAAGAAATAAAAGAAATAAAAAAATCAGAAGTGCCACATTTAAAACAGTATATACAGATAGTTAATACTAGGGGGAGACGGGTTAATATCAGAAAAGGACCAGGAATAAATTTCAAGATAATTGGCAAAGCAGAGGAAGGAGATAAATATGAGTTTATTGCTAAAGAGAATAATTGGGTAAAAATTGTTTTACCAACAGGAGAAGAAGGATGGATATATTCTGCTTTAGTTACACGTTTATAATTTATTTGTCAAAAGTCTAAATCTTATGTTATAATTTATATTGAAGATACAATAATAAAAATTATATGAAGAACAAAAAACATCTATCAGCCTTTACTTTAATTGAATTGTTGCTTGTTGTTGCTATAATTGCAATTTTGTCAAGCCTTATTTTAGTTGCTTTTAAGCCATTACAACGTTTTGAAGACTCTCGTAATGCAAAACGATGGTCTGATGTTAATGCTTTGTTAAATGCTATTAAATTATATCAAATTGACCACGGAGGGGAATATTACCCAACTATTGCATCTATGACTCCTAATACTTATTATCAAATAGGAGACGCTACTACAGGATGTGATACGCCTTGCTATAACCCTCCTGTTATTTTGCAGCCAACTTGCGTTGATTTGTGGGGATTAGTAGATGATGGATACATTGCCGATATTCCTTATGATCCAAATGCGGAAGGGGCATCTTGGGCTACAACAGGTTATTATGTTTATAAATATAACAGTGGCCAGATATTAGTGGGAGCTTGTTATGAAGAACAGGGATCAAACAGCACAATACAACCAATAGAAGTTTCAAGGTAATTTAAAGTTAGCTTTAGAAACCAAGTTAAGAGAGCAAATTCAAAAATATAGAAAAGTTATATGGAAGAGTTGATTTTATTATTTAATATTTAAAAACAATATATTGACATATTTTTTATTTTTGATAATATTATTTGTAGCCATTAGGGCTTTTTTTGTTTTTTGAAGTTGAAAATTTTTTAAATATTCCCGGGTGGCGCAGCGGTAGCGCAGCTGGCTGTTAACCAGTTGGTCGTGGGTTCGAATCCCACCCCGGGAGCCAAAACAGAAACCTCGTTAACAAAACGAGGTTTTTAGATAATAGCGGAAACTTTTAGGACTTGTATTTTCTTGTTACAGTTATAACAATTAGAGTTGCTTTATATTAGAGCCACTTTCTGATTTCGTTATTTTGTGGCACGATCTAGTCTTGCCCCCTAGCCATAGCTGAATAATCGTTGACAAATATGACATAAAACTGAACCAAACAACATGGCGTCCAAAATGATGTGGACTAATACAAAAGCTTGCATTTTTTTTCTTTTTGATTTATAATATGTTTAGTGTCTGCGGGTATGGTATAGTGGCTATTACGCTACCTTGCCATGGTAGAGACACGGGTTCGATTCCCGTTACCCGCTCCAATGCCTTGTGAAACAAGATATTGGAGTGGGTAATGTAACGAACCCGTGGAAAAACCGCGAATACAAAAAAAGTGCGATTAGAACAAAAATTTGTATTTTAAAATATTCATACGTATAGAACGAGGAGGTGTGGGGCTTCCGCCCCTTCGATTCCCGTTACCCGCTAAGTATGTTATTTAAAAAATATTTTATGTTAAAATAAAAAAAGTAATTTTTTTATATTCCTGATTTCTACTGCCAGTTCAAACTGCCGATGTAGCTCAGTTGGTAGAGCAATGCTCTCGTAAAGCATGGGTCGCCGGTTCGAATCCGGCCATCGGCTCACCAAACAAAAAAGATCTACCTTAACACAAAGGAGATCTTTTTTGTTTTTGTTGTTCTTTATAAATACTATTCTAAAACTGCTTTAATTCTTCTTGTGCCTGCGCCGGAGCTCTTTTCTTTTGTTATTTTAAAATTCCCCAAAATGCCTGTTCTTTCTACATGTGGACCCCCACAAATTTCATAAGAAAATATATTATCATCTTTTCCAATTTTATACACCTTCACCTTTTTGCCATATCTAGATTCAAAAACTCCTATAGCTCCTCTTTTTTTAGCTTCCTCTAAAGCCATTTCTTCAAAAGTGACAGGCAGATCATTTTGAATTGCCTTATTCACAAGATCTTCCACTTTCTTTTTTTCTTCTTCGGTTAATTTTTTAGGATGTGAAAAATCAAAACGTAAACGCTCAGCTGTAATATTAGATCCTTTCTGAACAACATGATCTCCTAAAACCTTACGCAAAGCTGCTAAAAGCAAATGAGCAGCTGTATGTAACTTTGTTGTCTCTTCACTGTGATCAGCTAAGCCACCTTTAAATTTACCTGCAGCTGCTGTACGAGAAAGCTCCTGATGTCGCTTCATAGCCTCCTTAAAACCTTCTTTATCTACTATTTTTTTGCCTTTTTTAGCTAATTCTTCTTCAGTCATTTCCAAAGGAAAACCATAAGTTTGATATAAGTCAAAGGCTGTTTTGCCATCAATGTCTTTACTTGAACTAATCTTTTCCAATTCTTTTAGGCCTTTCTCTAAAGTGCGAGCAAATTTTGTCTCTTCTTTTTCTAAATTATCTTTAATAAAATCAAAATTTCTTTCTAGTTCCGGATAAATTTCGCCGTAAATACCTAAAACAGCTTCGGCAATATATGGTGTCCAACCTATCTTTTCTATGCCAATTTGGCGACCATAACGCACAGCACGACGAATTAAACGACGAACAATATATCCTTGATCAACATTAGAAGGCGCTATTCCTTTGTCATCACCCATAATAAAAGAGGCGGCTTTAAGATGGTCAGCAATAATTTCAAATGCTTTTTTATTGTCATTATATTTTAATCCTGATAATTCTTTTATTTTAGAAATAATGTCTTTGAATAAATCTGTTTCAAAAATACTATTTTTACCCTCAGTAATCATTACTAAGCGCTCTAATCCTCCACCAAAATCAACATTTTTATTTTTAAGTTCACACCAACCGTCTTTAGTGCGTTGATATTGCATAAAAACAGAATTACCTATCTCAATAAAACGGCCACAATCGCAATTAAGGTGGCAATGGGGACCAAATTTCGGATCATGAGGACGGCCAGTATCATAAAAAGTTTCAGAATCAGGCCCGCCTAATTCACCAACAGCATCTCCTCTTTGCCACCAATTTTTATCTTTATAGGCAAAAATGCGATATCTAGTAAAATCAATTTCTACACCTGGCCCTTCTTCTCCTTTTCCTAGTGTTTGGGGACCTTCTTCAGCAACAACGCCATATTTGGCATAAATTTCTTTTAAAATTTCAATAGATTCATTATCACGAGGAGCAAATTCACTGCCTGCATAAACTGTTTGGTAGAGGCGATTTGGATCTAACTTTAATTCTTCTACCAAAAACTCAAACCACCAGTTTAATTGTTCTTTTTTAAAATAATCACTCAGAGACCAATTACCCAACATTTCAAAAAAGGTGGTATGACGGCTATCGCCTACTTCTTCAATATCTTCAGCGCGAAAGGATTTTTGAGTGTTGGCAAGTCTTGTTCCTTCTGGGTGTTTTTCGCCCAGAAGATACGGAACAAGCGGTGACATTCCTGAATTAGTAAAAAGTATACTTGGATCATTTTCAGGGATCAAAGAAGCGCTAGGTATAATAGCATGATCCCTTTTTTCAAAAAAATCTAAATATTTTTTTCTAAGTTCTTTAGATTTCATCTTGTTTTGATTAAATTTTATATAATAATACCTCCACTTACGGGAGGTGAAATTATTCTTGCTTTTATGACCTGGATTCGAAGGGGCAAAGCCCCTTTCTTCCAATTTCTAAATCTTATATTTTAGTTATGTTAACTTAATCGTTCTAACTGAACATTATTTGGGGATACATTCTTTTTTCTGGTTCTCACCGGTCCGCCAAGCAAAGTGATACTCAAAAAGAGTATCACTTTGCTCGGGGACCTGGATTCGAACCAGGATTAACGGCTCCAAAGGCCGCTGTCCTACCATTAGACGATCCCCGAATATTCTATATACACTATCTAATAACGTTATTCAAAAAAATCTTTTCTCTTTTTTAACTCTTTATTAAATATTCAAATATCAAAATATAAAAATATATTAACAGTAATAATAATAAAATAATATTTAAAAAATGTAAAGATATTTAATTTTCTTCTCTTTCTCTGTATTTATAATATTTAGATGTGAAAATAATAAACAACATTTCCAATTGAGTAACCAATGCTTTAAGCATCTCCTTTTCATTTTCTTTTAGTTTATAATTAGGAAAAATACAAAAAATTTTGAAAGTTGTATTCTCTGCTTGCGAAGCAATAACATTATAATCACAATTTCCCTCTTTATATCTTTCATTTAATAAATCGTTATTACTAATTTCGTGCTTCAAGATAACAGCTGTGCCCCTTGCTTGACTAAATTCACGTATTGTCTGGGCATTATTTAAATTAACAATCCTTAACACCACCCAATCAACAGGTATAATACCCAAAATTGAATTAGCTAAAAATTCCATAATTTGCTTCATCTCTTTTTTATTTTTTGGGTATCGATTAATTTTGCTGAATACTGATTTAATAACTCCGATTTGGACATTTATTGATCCAATATATTTAAATGCTTCTGTTAAATTTTCCTCTAAATCTTTCTTTTCTTTTTCGCTTTTTTGGGCTTCTAGTTTAACTTTATTAATCTCTTTTTGATATAGGATGGAAACATAATAACTAATTAAAGACAAAACAAATAACAAAAAACCTTCTACAAACTCTTCTTCAAAAAATAATATTTTGCTTTTAATAATATCTGGGGTGATTACAATCAAAGTTAATAATATTATCAGCAAAAAAGCATATACTTTTTTTAAAACTATTATTCTTTTATAATTTACTTTTTTGTAATCAAAAAACATAAAAATTTTGTTTAAATATATCTTTACATAAAATTATTTAACAAAAAATATAAAAAGTCAAATAACTGTATTAGTCCACATCATTTTGGACACTCTTTAATATCATGCCATAATAACCAATTAATAATAATCAATTTTCGCAGTCTAAAATGTAAGCAAGCTTATTCAACGCTATTGAACAAAAAAGCCTAAAATTAATTATAGATATTTCCTATCTTTTAATTCCGGAGGTAAATAATCTTGTTTTTCTTTATAATTATAATCCGGGCTATATTTATAGTCACAACCGTAATTTAATTTTTTCATTAATTTAGTTGGCGCGTTTCTTAAATGAAGTGGTACTGGCAGATTACCAAACCTATGAACATCTTCTTTTGCTTTTTTGTAAGCAATATACAATTTATTGGATTTTTCCGAAAGACTCATATAAACTACAGCTTGGGCCAAAACAACATTACATTCTGGCGCACCAATAAAACGACAAGCTTTAAATGCAGCTATTGCTTGTTCTAAAGCACGGGAATTTTTAAGTCCAATATCTTCGGAAGCAAAACGAACAAGCCGCCGAGCAATATATAAGGGATCTTCCCCAGCTTCTAACATTCGCGCCAACCAATAAAGGGCTGCATTTGCATCACTGCCTCGCATAGATTTATGAAGGGCAGATATTAAATTATAATGCCCTTCTCCGCCCTTGTCATACAATAAACAGGATTTTTGTAATGCCTCTTCTACTACTTTTAAATCTACATTTTTATTTATTGAACTGGCATACTCTAAAATATTTAAAGCTACGCGTGCATCCCCGCGACTTAAACGAGCGATAGTTTTTAAGGTTTTATCACTTATTTTAATTGGTACACTTCCTAGACCTTTTTCTTTGTCAGTTAAAGCCTTTTTTAAAAGTTTTAAAATGTTTTCTGGTGAAAGCGGCTTTAAAATAAAAACGTGGCAACGCGATAAAAGCGCGTTCCGCACCTCAAAACTTGGGTTTTCTGTGGTAGCTCCAATTAAAATAATAGTTCCAGCCTCAATATGTGGCAAAAGCGCATCTTGTTGGGCTTTATTCCAACGATGAATTTCGTCTATAAAAAGAATTGTTTTTTGTCCTAAATTTTTACTATCTCTTGCTTCCTTAATAATTTTTTTTAAATCTCCTAGGCCGCTTACCACTGCGCTAATTTTTTTGAAATTAGCTTGGGTCTTTTTGGCAATAATATGCGCTAAAGTAGTTTTTCCTGATCCTGGTGGTCCCCACAAAATCATAGAAGGAATCTGATCTTTCATGATCGCCTGCCACAACAATTTGCCCGAACCAATTATTTCTTCTTGGCCTAAAAAATCTTCTAAAGTTTCCGGTCTCATTCTGTCAGCTAAAGGAGCATTGTGATTTTTTAAATTCATAGAAATATTTGTTATACTATAATAAAGTGCCTTTTTAATGAAATATAACACACTATCACGAAACATACAAATAAATATAAATTAACACTTAAATGCGTTTTGCTGTAGTTTTTATTGAGTAAATAATAAAATTAAATTTATTTTTTATAAATTTTAGTATCATTATTATGAGGTCTATTATAATACCAATCTTATTTGCTTTAATTGTTTTATCGGGCTGCAATTTTAAACAACACAAAGCAAAAGATGAAAATCTTTCGCAACATTCAAATTTTTCATTTGACTATGATGACAAAAATAACTCTCATTATAATGATGGTTATTTTTGGGCCGAAAATAATAATATTGATAACTTTGAAGATTGTCAAAATCAATTTGGAACAAGTGAGGCAAAAGATGGATGTAATGATTATATAAAAAAGAAGTTAAATTACAACCGTGTTATTAAAACTAGTAAAAATGGGACTCAATACATTGCTGGCGAATTAATAATTATTACTAAAAAAAATATCAACAAAAACTCATTTAAACAAATGATAAATAAATATGGAGGCAAAATAATAAATTCTACTGAAAGCATTGGAATGTATGTAGTAAAATTTGATGATCTTACAGAAGAGGAACTTAAAAAAATTGCCTCTAAATTAAAAGAGAATCAAATGGTTAGCTCTGTTGCTTTAAATACAATTATTGATGTTTATTAAATCAAAAACTGCTCAAAACTTACAAGGCTACTGCTAAAATTTATGAAATGAAAGACAAAGGCAGATGGAAAAAATTTCTAATAAAATCAACAAATTTACTGTGGATAAACCCTATTGATTTGCTAAATATAATCTGCTAAAATAACTACAATCTAAATCCTAAAAATTAAAACTATTGAAAAAGATAAAATTAAGATAAAATTATGGATAAAAAACAAGAATATAAACGTCCTTCTTGGGATGAATATTTTATGGAAATAGCTAAAATGGTAGGTACGCGCGGCACATGTAATCGCGGAAGAGCGGGCTGTGTTATTGTAAAAGATAAAAGGATAATCTCTACGGGATATGTAGGTTCGCCCATTGGTTTGCCTCATTGTGATGAAGTTGGACATGAAATGCATACTATTATTCATCCTGATGGGCATGAATCAAGGCATTGTATTAGGACAACGCACGCTGAACAAAATGCTATTGCTCAAGCCGCTCGTTTTGGTATAGCTCTAGAAGGGTCTACACTTTATTGTAAAATGACTCCTTGTTATACTTGTGCTAAAATGATAATTAATGCTGGAATTAAACGAGTAGTCTGTGCTCAAGACTATCACGCCAGCACTCGTAGTAAAGAAATTTTTGCTGAAGCAGGTGTACAATTTAAATTATTAGATAAAACTATAACTACTTATGACGATATGGGTAACTACGACAATTTAAATTTTAACAACCATAACAAAAAAAACAACGATCAGATAAATAATAATTCTAACAATAAATTGGTTTCAGAAATGCCTTTATAAATATGACTTTTGATAAAAAAAATAAAATTATTATCGGATTAGTAGGAAAGATTGCGGCAGGCAAAGGAACGGTAGCTGAATACTTACAAAAAAAATATGACGCTCATATTTATCGTTTCTCTTCAATGCTAAGAGATGTGCTTAATAGATTACATATTCCCATAACGAGGGAATCAATGCAATTACTGTCAACAATACTTAGGAAAAATTTTGGCGAAGATTTGTTAGCAAAAGTAATTGCTAGCGATGTTAATAATGATCCCCATAAATTAATAGTAGTTGATGGCATTAGGAGGTTAGCAGACATAAAATATTTAACACAAATTGATGGTTTTATTTTAGTTAAAATAGAAGCTGATCCAAAGGTGAGATATGAAAGAATACTAAAACGCAATGAAAATGAAGATGATAGTAAAAAAACATTTGAAGAATTTCTAGCTGATGAAAAAAAAGAGGCAGATGCTGAGATTCCAAGAGTAATGGAAAAAGCTAAATTGTCTTTAAATAACAATGAAAATTTTGATTACTTATACAAACAAATTGACAAAATTATCAAGTCATTAAATTAAATTATTAAACATTAATCAATCAAGGAGGCGCTTACAAATTAAGCGTCTTTTTTATCCCTTATGATTAAAACTAAAGGAAAATTTATAGTAATTTACGGAATAAATAATTTAGGCAAAACTACTCAAGCAAAAATGTTAGTGGAACGTTTGCGTGCCAATGGATTTAAGGCGGAATATTTAAAATATCCTATTTATAATTTAGAGCCATCAGGTAAAATTATTAATAATTATTTACGTGAAGGCAATATTTTTAATCTCACGCCTAGAGAAGCTCAAATTATTTATACGCTAAACCGCACCCAATATGAAAAAGAGTTGCTTCAAAAATTAGAGAATGGCACAAATATCATAGCAGAGGATTATACAGGCACTGGTATAGCTTGGGGCATTGGCGCCGGCGTTGAAGAATATTTTTTAAAGAAAATAAATTCTCATTTATTAAAAGAAGATTTAGCATTTTTATTTGATGGTAAACGTTTTGATGAAGCTACTGAGACTGGACACAAACACGAAAATAATAATGATTTAATTGAAAAAGTTAGATGGGCACACTTAAAATTGGCCGCAGAATATAATTGGATAAAAAT